>JANQIL010000106.1 GCA_028282245.1 Magnetospira sp. | reverse complement strand
CGCACATGTGAGCCCGGCGGCTAGTGTGGTGGGGTCGGAGTTCGCAACATTATTCGGGGCAAACTCCATGGCGAACTTCGACTCCAAAACCACATTATTGGTTCGATGCCAACGGATGAGTCCCATCCGCTGGCTGAATCGAACCACCAGATCAATAGCTTAGTGGATCGGATCCAAAGCTTGGGTACCAAGCGTTGGATCCGATCCACTAGCGCCCATGACCATCAACTCGCGCGCCTCGTCCTCGTGCTCGATGTGCTCGCAGATGACATCGAAGTCCACGCCGTAGCAGGCCTCGATCACGCTCCCGAGGACACCGAGACCGGTCAATTCACATTCGCAAACTTTGTTATTGCATAACTAAAAATATATATTTTGCATAATGAATTTCAATTCAGCATTGAAACTGCCTTGAATTCATCTAAAAATAGCGGCGCCGCTGGCGCTGCACGGGAGGACTGAAATGTCATTCAGGGACCTCAAAACCAAATCAAAGATTTTGATTGGTGTTCTATCGCCACTCACCCTGCTTTTGGTGCTTGGAGGCGTTGCCGTTTACTCTATCAACTCCATGTTGAACACCGGCAATTGGGTGAACCATACCTACGAAGTATTGGCTGAATCCTCGGCCGTCGTTGGTTCGGCGGTCGATATGGAAACCGGCATGCGGGGTTACCTGCTGGCCGGTAAGGAGGACTTCCTCGATCCCTACAAGCACGGCGAGAAATCCACCTACGTGCGGATCGACAAGCTGAAGCAAACGGTTTCCGACAACCCGGGCCAGGTGGCGCGACTGACCGAGATCGAAAAGACCCTCAAGGAGTGGCAGGCCAACGTCACCGAACCGACGATCGCATTGCGCCGGCAAATTGGTGACGCCAAGACGATGAACGACATGGCCAAGCTGGTCGGCGAGGCACGCGGCAAGGTCTTCTTCGACAAGTTCCGAAGCCAGATCGCGACCTTCATCGAACGCGAGGTCGCGCTTCTCGCCCAGCGGCAAGACACCTTCGAAAACATGATGAACAGCGGCGCCCTTGCCGTCGAGGAAACCAGGAAAAATTTCGGCTGGGTCAACCACACCTACAAAGTCATTGCCAAGGCCAAGGATATTCTGGCCGCCGCCGTCGACATGGAAACCGGCATGCGCGGATACCTGCTGGCCGGCAAGGAAGATTTTCTCGATCCCTACAAGGCCGGCCAGGCGAGGTTCGAGGATTTGGTTGTCGAGTTGCAGGAAACCGTGTCCGACAATCCGGCTCAGGTCCAGTTGCTGGAGGAGATCAAGAAGACCATCGGCGACTGGGTGAGGAACGTCACCGAACCGACCATCGACCTTCGCCGGCGAATTGGCGATGCAAGGACAATGGACGACATGGCCGATCTGGTCGGTGAAGCGCGCGGCAAGGTCTATTTCGACAAATTCCGCAAAATCATAGGCGATTTCCAGGCGGAAGAAGCCGGACTGATGGAAACCCGCAAGGCCGATAACGAGAACATGGTTTCGTTCGCCTACACGATGATCACGATCTGCATGGTCGCCGCCCTGCTGGTCGGCGCGGCCATCGCCTGGACCATCGGTTCGGCCATCGCCAACCCGATCGCGGCGATGACCAATTCCATGCGGTCCCTCGCCGGCGGCGACACCTCCGTGGATATTCCCGGTCAGGGGCGCGGCGACGAGATCGGCGACATGGCCGCCGCGGTCCAGGTATTCAAGGAGAACAAAATCAAGGCCGACGAACTCACCGAGGCACAGCGTCGGGAGGAAGCGGCCAAGGAAGAGGAACGCCAACGGGTTCAGAAGCTGATCCAGGACTTCGAACTGACCATCGTCACGGTCCTCGACAGCCTCACGGGGGCCGACCGCTCCATGCGCAAGGCCTCGGCCAACGTCAAGGACAACGCCGAAAGCACCAAGCAGGAATCCACCGCCGTCGCGGCGGCGGCCGATCAGGCGAGCCGCAACGTCGAGACGGTGGCCAGCGCGGCCGAGGAACTGTCGTCCTCGATCCGCGAGATCAGCCGCCAAGTGACACAGGCCAACGACGTGTCCGGCAAGGCCAATGCCCAGGCCGACGATACCTCCCGGCAGATCCGCGTGCTCGAGGAAAACGTCTCCAAGATCGGCGAGATCGTTTCCCTCATCAACGACATCGCCAGCCAGACCAACCTGCTGGCCCTCAACGCCACCATCGAGGCCGCCCGCGCCGGCGAAGCCGGCAAGGGCTTCGCGGTGGTCGCCTCCGAGGTCAAGAACCTCGCCAACCAGACCTCCAAGGCGACCGACGAGATCAGCGGCCAGATTTCCCAGGTCCAGTCGTCGACCCAGGAGGCCGTTCAGGCCATCGCCAACATCGCCACCGTGATCAAGGAAATCGGCGAGATCTCGTCGTCGATCTCCGCCGCCGTCGAGGAACAGGGCGCGGCAACCCAGGAAATCGCCCGCAACGTCGAGGAGGCGGCAACCGGAACGCACAGCGTCTCCGTCTCGATCAACGACGTCCGCCAGTCGGCCGAGAAATCGGACGCCGCGGCGGACTCGATCGCCGACTCCTCCCAGGCCCTGTCCGAGCAGACCTCCAACCTACAGGAGCGGGTCTCGCAGTTCCTGAGCGAGGTTCAGCACGAGGACCCCGACAAGGCGGAGATGTTCCCATGGGTCCCGGAATACGCGACCGGCATTGATCACCTCGATCAGGAACACCGTGATTTCCTGAAGGAGATCAACGGCCTTTACCGAAAGCTGAAGGCCGGAGACCATAGCCAGGTGAGCGCCAACATGGTGAAGGACATGGAGGCCGCCTACCTTGCGCACTTCCGTAGCGAGGAAACCTACATGGCGAAGCACAACTACGACCGATTGGACACCCACCACCAGGAGCATGAGTGGTTCACGATGAGAATGCGCGAACTGCGGGACGTTTACGACTCCGGCAACACCTCGGCCGGCCTGGACGTGCTCAGCATGCTCGCCAGTTGGTGGGACAAGCACGCCCATGGCGAGGATCGGTATCTTGCCAGATTCGCCAAAGGCGACCCCACGCGCATGTGAGCCCGGCGGCTAGTGTGGTGGAGTCGAAGTTCGCGACATTATTCGGGGCAAACTCCATGGCGAACTTCGACTCCAAAACCACACTAGAAACAGATTATTATCTAGTGTCCTGATCGAATCCGAAGTTCGAAAGCACCTGCCAAACAATGCTCCGAACTTCGGATCCGATCCACTAAGCTATTGATCTGGTGGTTCGATTCAGCCAACGGATGGGACTCATCCGTTGGCATCGAACCACTAGGCGTTGCGGCCTCAGCCCCAGGCCAGGGTCGGGCGGCCGCTGCGCGGATCGTAGCGGATCGCGCCCGGCTGCTTGCCGTCGGCGGTCGGCTTGCCGAACAGATAGCCCTGGCCGAACCTGGCGCCCATGACCATCAGCTCGCGCGCCTCGTCCTCGTGCTCGATGTGCTCGCAGATGACATCGAAGTCCATGCTGTGACAGGCCTCGATCACGCTCCTCAGGATATTGCGGGTGCGGTTGTCCTGAAGAAACCCGCGGACCAGCGAACCGTCGATCTTGGCGTGGTCGGCGTTGACGCGGTTGAGCAGGGTGAACGACGTGTTGCCCGATCCCACGTCGTCGATCGACACCGCGTGGCCGTCCTCGCGCAGACGCTGGATTGCCTTGTTCAGCAAGTCCAGGTCCTCGATCATCGCGGTCTCGGTAACCTCGAAAATCACCTGCGGAATGAACCGGGTGTAGGACTGATGCTGGGTCAACTGGCGGAGCGAGCGCAGGAACAGGTCGTTCTGGATGCTTTTGGCCGACAGGTTGATCGCCACCGAGGGGCGCCAGCTATCCTCCTCGAGCCGTTTCTCCAGGGTGTGCAGCACCTGATGGACGATCACCAGGTCGAGGTCGTGGATCATCCCGACCGATTCCGCGAACTGGATCAGTTCGAGCGGAGTCATCAGGCTCTCGAACCGCGACAGGACCTCGTAATGATCAACCATCCGCGTTTTCAGATCGACGATCGGCTGGAACGCCAGGTGGAAATTGCGGGCCTCGATGATCGAACGGAGTTGCTGGACACGATCCACGGTGGAGTCCAGGTAATCGGTCACACCCTGCGACAGACTCTTGATGTTGAACGAACCGGGATTTTCGTTGGCGAACTTGTTCAGGCAATGGATCAGCGCCTTGCTGGCGTCCTCGTCGCTCAGTTCGGCGGTATCGAGGGTCGCGGTCACCGACTGGATCGACACGTAACTGGCGTCGTCGCCCAGGATCGCCCGCGCCTCCTCGTTGATGGCGTCGATCTTGCTCTGATCCAGCCCCTCCTCGCCGACGAACGAGAACCGCTCCTCGGCCACCGCGCCGGCGGTGTCGCCGCCGAGCGACCACGAACGCAGCATCGCGCCCAGGCGGTGCATGAAGTCCTCCACCTTGCCGGGGTCGGCGTTCTGCTTGAGGTTCTTGAGGCCGGCGACCACCAGCATGCCCATCTCGTAGTCGGTTTCCGAGAGATTGCTGATGATGGCGCGATCCTTGACCTTGTCGGCAAAGGTCTTGGATTCCAGCAGGCCGGTCGTCTCGTCGCGCTTGAGATTGGGCGTTTCCTGGCAGTACAGACGGTTGTTCTGGATGATCGCGAGGTGATAGAGCGGGTCGTCGGCGGTCGGCAGGAAGAAGCCGCCGACGACCACCGGGGTCGGGCGCTTCAGGTTGGAGGCGAGGCCGAACGAGATCGGCTCCAGGCGCCCCTTGCGGTTCATGGTCCGCACCGATTCCTCGAACAGCGCGCGGTCGTTCTTCACGAACATCCGTCGGATGTCCTTGCCGATCAGGGCTTCCGCCCGTTCGAGGCCCTTGAAGCCAAGCCCGGCCACCGAGCCCTCGGCGAACCGGATCACGAACTCCCCGTCGATTTCGATCAGGAGATCGGCCAAGGCGAAGGCAAACGCCACGAAGCGCCGTCTGCGGTCATCGCCCTTCCCCGGATCCGTCATTGCCGCCTGCCTCCCGGGCGCCGCGACGGACCGGATCGCCCGACCGCGTCGCCTGATATTTGCATAAAGATAAACCACTTACCGTGAAAAGGTCCAGTTGCCGGTGTACGGCGAATCACGAATAAAACAAATGGAACGCACGAGGCCACGGCGCGGTGTTCCTTCCCGTTCCGGTCGTGCGCCACGGTGAGTATATGGGTCCCGGGACCGCCCCGCGCCATGGCGGGGCATGCATTCAGAGGCATGCCGGCGAACCCGGGGAGATTCCTACATGCCAAGGAAAGGCTGCGCGAGGCGCGGCAGGAGAGTCTTGAAGCGCAACGGCGCGTCGGTGGCGATCAGGCAGACGCAGTCCTCGTCGGCGTCGGCGATCGGTTGGTGCCCCCGCGATGAATCGAGGTCGGCCAGATCGCCGGGCCGGTAGCGGCCCAGATCGTCGCTGAACGACCCCTTGAGGACCAGGGTGAACTCGTGGCCCTGATGTTCGTGTCGCGGCAACGCGGTTCCGGGCGCGATGCGCAGCAGGCGCAGGGTGCCGTGTCCGGACCGCGCGGTGACAAGCGGATATCGGCGCACCCCGGGCGCCATGGCCCGCCAGGGGACGGATTCCAGGTCGACGTCCAGGTAATCGGCCAGCGGGCGCGGCACGCCACGGGCGCGCGGCAATGGCGGCGCGACGCCGGCCTCCCGAGGCGTCGCGTCGAGCCGCGCCAGCATGGCCTCGCGGCCACCGGGCGACAGGGCGGACGGCGGCAACGCCTCGACGAGCGCGCCCCCGATATCCTCGGCGGCGCGCAGATGATCGCGGCAGCGTTGGCAGAGGGCAAGATGGGAGGCGACCACGACCGACAGCCCCTCGCCGAGGGTCCCCGACGCATGGGCGATCAGGGACGCCTCGCTCGGATGGTGACGAATGGTCATGCCGGATCTCCCATGGTCTCGTCGGCGAGGGCGCCGCGCACCTTCTTGAACGCAAGTCGCAGACGCGACTTGACGGTGCCGAGGGGAATGTTCAACCGGGCCGCGATCTCCGGATGCGGCAGACCGTCGAAGTACGACAGCCGGATCACCTCGGCCTGTTCCGGCGGCAGGGCGGCCACCGCCCGGCGCACCCGGTCGGCGCGCCGCGCCGCGTCGACCGTCGCCTCGGCGCCGTCCGACGGGTCGGCGAGGTCGAGGGCACCGATATCCACCGTCGGGCGCCGGTCGCGCCGCAGCAGGTCGATGCGCAGGTTGCGGGCGATCGTGAAAATCCACGTGGCGGCACTGGCCTTGGCCGGATCGAACAGCGCCGCCTTCCGCCACACGGCGAGCATGGCGTCCTGCATCAGGTCCTCGGCCTGCGCCGGCGAGGCGCCGGCGCGCGTCATGTAGGACGCGAGACGCGGGGCGAAATGGTCATAGAGGGTCATGAACGCCTCCCGGTCGCCGCGCTCGGCGACATCGCGCAGACACTCGGCGAAACGAATCGATTCGGCCACCTTGGCGGACCGCGCCGGGTCATCGGCAAGTGTTTCCGCGACCGTCATTGCCGGGTCTTCTCCCATCTCTACGCGCCTCCCGGGCCGGCGGATCACCCGGAGTTCGGATGGCGGCGCCTCTGCTCCACAGATAGTCGGCGGCGCCCCCGGCGGCCACCCCCAAGGTGATCCATGGCGGAGGGGTCGACGTACAGCGTAAAAACCGTCAATCTTCATGGCCCACGACCGGCCCACGGAAAGTTCATGCGCATCGCGATCATTGGCAGTGGAATCTCCGGCATGGCGGCGGCTTGGCTGTTGTCGCGCCACCACGAGGTGACGCTGTTCGAGAAGGACGGCCACGTCGGCGGCCACTCGAACACCGTGACGGTCGGCGACGACCGGTTGGGCGACATTCCGGTCGACACCGGCTTCATCGTCTACAACGAGGTCAATTACCCCAACCTGGTCGCCCTGTTCGAGCATCTGGACGTGCCGACCCGGCCGACCGACATGTCGTTCTCGGTGTCGATGGACGACGGCGACTTCGAATACTCGGGCAGCGGCCCGGGCGGCCTGCTGGCACAACCGCGCAACCTGCTCCGGCCGCGCCTGTGGAACATGCTGCGCGACGTGCTGCGATTCTATCGCGCCGCGCCGGCGGTGCTCGACCGCCCGGACGCCGAGACCCTGACCCTGGGCGACGTGCTCCGCGAGGGCGGCTACGGGGACGCCTTCGTCCACGATCACATTCTGCCGATGGGCGCCGCCATCTGGTCCACCCCGATGTCGCGCATGCTCGACTATCCGGCCGCCGCGTTCGTCCGTTTCCTCGCCAACCATGGCCTGCTGAGCCTGCGCGGCCGGCCCCAATGGCGCACGGTGCGGGGCGGCAGCCGGGAATACGTGACCCGGCTCGTCGCGCCGTTCGCCGACCGCATCCGGCTCGACACCCCCGTCAAGGCGGTGACCCGGACCACCGACGGAGCGAGGGTCGAGGACCACCAGGGCAACACCGAGACGTTCGACCACGTGATCCTCGCGACCCACGCCGACCAGGCACTGGCCCTGCTGAGCGACGCCGGGGACGACGAACGGCGGATGCTCGGCGCCTTCCGCTACCAGCCCAACACCGCCGTCCTGCACACGGATTCCGCCTACATGCCGCGCCGCCGGCGCGCCTGGGCATGCTGGAACTATCTGTCGCGGAACGGCGCGGCGGCCGTCGACGGCGAGGAAACCCTGTGCGTCACCTATTGGATGAACGCCCTTCAATCGCTGACCAGCAGCGCACCGCTGTTCGTGACGCTGAATCCGCCGACGCCGCCGGCCCCCGACAAGGTGCTGCGTAGTTTCCCGTACGAACACCCGGTGTTCGACCCGGCGGCCGACCGGATGCGAACAGAGATCTGGGGCCTGCAAGGTCGTCGCGGCACCTGGTTCTGCGGTGCCTACCTGGGAGACGGCTTCCACGAGGACGGCCTGCAAGCCGGCCTCGCCGTCGCCGAGGCGCTGGGCGACCTCCGCCGACCGTGGAGGCTCGACACCCCGTCCCACCGTCTGCGCCTGCCGGCCACCTGGGGCGCGGCGACGGAAGCCATGCAATGAGATCGGCGCTCTATCATGGCACCGTGGTGCACCGCCGCCTGCGGCCCAAGGCGCACCACATGCGGTACCGGGTGTTCGCCCTCCTGCTGGACCTGGACGACCTGCCGCGCCTCGGCACCGAGTTCAAATGGCTGGTCCGCAATCGTTTCGGCCCGTTGTCCTTCCACGATCGCGACCACGGGCCGGGTGACGGATCGCCGCTGCGCCCATGGGTCGAGGCGACCCTCCGCGCGGCCGGGGTTGCTGCCCCCGTCGAGCGGGTCGCGCTTCTCACCTATCCCCGCATCCTGGGCTACGTCTTCAACCCCCTCTCGGTGTACTTCTGTTACGATGCGGCGGATCGCGTGGCGGCGGTGCTCTACGAGGTCTCCAACACCTTCGGCGAGCGCCATACCTACGTGATCGCGGCCGACGGGCCGAGCACCATCCGCCAGGAATGCGACAAGCGGATGTACGTTTCCCCATTCATCGGCATGCAGTCGACCTACCGGTTTCATCTCAAGCCGCCGACCGACACGGCGACCATCGGCATCCGCCAGTCGGACCCCGAGGGACCGCTTCTGAACGCGGTCTTCAGCGGACGCCGCGAGACACTCAGCGACCCCGCGCTCCGAGGCGCCTTCTTCCGGTATCCCCTGATGACCCTCAAGGTGATCGGCGGCATCCATTGGGAGGCCCTGCTGCTGTGGCGCAAGGGGGTCCCGGTGCACCGCCATGTCGCCGCGCCGGCCGTGTCGTTCTCGGTCGGACGCTCCATTCCCCACGCCATCGAAGACGCAGGATCATGAACGCCAAGAGCTCCTCGCTTCCCATCGCGTCCCTCGCCGCCCGCTCCCTCGGGCTCGCGCGTTTCGCGCGCGGACGGCTGCTGCCGCTGCTGGACGAACTGATCGCCGGCGGCAGGCTCGATCTCACCCTTCCCGACGGCAGTCGCCACCAGATCGGCCCGGGTGGCGACGGGGCGCCGCGCGCCACCGTGTCGGTGCGCTCGTGGCGCGCCTTCGGCCGCCTGCTGTTCGGCGGCGACCTGGGCTTCGCGGAATCCTACCTGGCCGGCGAGTGGGACAGTCCGGACCTGGAGCAGGTCTTCCGGCTGGCCACCGCCAACGAATCCAGCTTGCGGCGCATCTTGCGGGGCAACGCCCTGACGCGCCGCCTGAGCCTGCGCGGCCACCGCCGCAACGCCAATACCCGTCGCGGCAGCCGGCGCAACATCGCCGCCCATTACGACCTGGGCAACGCCTTCTACGCCCAATGGCTGGACCCGACCCTGTTCTACTCCTCGGGCCTGTTCGACGGCGACCACGGCGACCTGGAGCGCGCCCAGCGCGTCAAGTTCGACGCCGTGTTCGAAATGGCCGGCATCGACCATGGCCACGACGTTCTGGAAATCGGCTGCGGCTGGGGGTCGTTCGCCGATCTGGCGCTCGACCGCGCCCGCGTCCGCCTGACCGGGCTGACCCTGTCGACCGAGCAGCTCGCCCATGCCGAGCGCCGTCTGGACGGTCGCGACGCCCGGTTCCGCCTGACCGACTATCGGGACGCCGAGGGAACCTACGACCGGGTGGTGTCGATCGAAATGTTCGAGGCGGTGGGCGAGGACAACTGGCCGGCGTTCTTCGGCTGCCTCCACGACCGCCTGCGGCCGGGCGGGGTCGCGGCGATCCAGGTGATCACCATCGAGGACCACCGCTTCGAGACCTACCGCCGGCGCGCCGATTTCATTCAGAAGCACGTGTTCCCGGGCGGCATGCTGCCGAGCCCCGAGCGGTTCCGCGCGGCGGCGGCCAGGGCCGGCCTCGCGGTGGAGGCCGAACGGTTCTTCGGCTCCTCCTACGCGCGCACCCTGCGCCTATGGCGACAGCGGTTCCAGCGCGCCTGGCCGGACATCCGGCCGCTCGGCTTCGACGATCGCTTCCGACGCCTGTGGGACTACTACCTGCTGTCCTGCGCCGCCGGGTTCGATGCCGGGATCATCGACGTGGGAATCTTTCGCCTTCGACGCCCGGCCTGAACCGGTGCATCGCCGCGTCGCGATTCTTTACGCACTGCCGGCGCTGGCTCTGGCGGTCCCCACCCTGCCCGCCTACATCCTGCTGCCCACCTTTTACGCCGAAACGGTTGGAGTCGGCCTGGCGGTGACCGGGGCGGTGCTGTTCGCGGTGCGCGTCCTGGACGTGGTCAGCGATCCCCTGGTCGGTTACGCCATGGACCGGTTTAACTGGCCGGGCGGTCGGTTCCGCGCCCCGATGACCCTGGGCGGCCTGATCGCGGCGCCGGCCCTCTACATGCTGTTCGCGCCGCCGCCCGGCGCCGGGGCGGCCCACCTGGCCCTGTGGGCGTCGCTGCTCTACCTGGGCTGGACCCTGATCCAGATCCCCTACACCGCCTGGGCGGCGACGATCAGCCCCGACTACCACGGCCGGGCGCGGCTCAACGGTGGACGCGAGGCGGCCACCCTGGTCGGACTGCTGCTGGCCGGCGGAGTGCCGGCGGCGCTGGCCGCCCTGGGCCGCGACGAAACGGCGCAGATGCAGGGTGTCGCCCTGCTGACCATCGGCCTCGGCGCGGTCACCCTGATTCCCCTGCTGCGCCTCAACCCGGGGCAGCGGACCGGGCGCCGGATCAATCGGCCGGCCCTGCGCAGCCTCGGCCGCAACCGACTGTTCGTCCGCCTGACCGGCGCCTGGTTCGTCAACGGGCTGGCCAACGGCCTGCCGGCCGCCGTGCTGCCGCTCTATCTGGCCCACGGCCTCAAGGCGCCGGACGACCTGCGGCCGATGCTGATCTTCGCCTATTTCGTGGCCGGCCTCGCCGCCATGCCATTCTGGCTTTGGTTGAGCCGGCGGGTCGGGAAACACGCCGCGTGGTCGCGCGCCATGCTGCTGGCCCTCGCCGCGTTCGCCCTGGTGCCGCTGCTGGGCCCCAGCGACGTGGCCGCCTTCGCCGTCATCTGCGTGGTCACCGGGCTGGCCCTCGGGGCCGATCTGGCGCTGCCGCCCGCCCTGCAGGCCGATCTGGCCGACTGGGACCGCCTGAAGTTCGGGGCCGACCGCACCGGACTGTTCTTCGCGGTCTCGACGATGAGCCAGAAACTGGCCATGGCGCTGGGCGTCGGCATCGCCTTTCCGCTGCTCGACTGGGCCGGAGTGGGTGAAACCGAGACCGCCTTTTGGCCGCTGGTGATGATCTATGCCGGGCTGCCGGTCGTACTGAAGGCATGCGCCGTCGCGATGATGTGGCGGCATCCCATCACCGCTCGCCGCCATGCCGCGATCCTCCGCCGCCTGGCCCGGCGGGAAACAAGCCCGGAGGGTCGCGTTGCGTCATGTTAGATCTTGGTTCGCGGTTGTCGCCCTGGCGGTATTGGCCGGAGGATGCTCACAGATGAAACCGGAGGATTTCCAGGCGGTCGAGCCCCGCTTCGTGCTGGAGGACTATTTCCTCGGCACCAGCCGCGCCTACGGTTTGTTCGAGGACCGGTTCGGCACCGTCCGCCGCCAGTTCGTGGTGACCATCGTCGGCCGCATGGAGGGCGACGAACTGGTTCTCGAAGAGGACTTCGTCTACCGCGACGGCGAAATCGACCGTCGGGTGTGGCGGATCACCAGGCAACCCGACGGCACCTATCGCGGGCGGGCCGACGACATCGTCGGCGAGGCCATCGGCGTCGCGTCCGGAAACGCCCTGAACTGGGCCTACCGGATGGACCTCAAGGTCGGCGACCGAACCTGGCGGGTGGCGTTCGACGACTGGATGTTCCTGCAGGACGACGGGGTGCTTCTGAACCGCGCCCGGGTCAGCAAGTGGGGCCTGGAGATCGGGAGCGTCAGTCTGGCCTTTGTCCGATCCGACGCCGCAACAGGCGAGTGAACGGCCCGGCCAGCGGCAGCCGCTCATGGAACTGTCGGCCGGCGTCCCAATAGTCGACATGACTGCGGACCCGGCCGTCCTCGGCGAACAGGATATCGCTCATGCCGTCGAAGGACCACCGGCCGAGCATTTTCACCCGCCCCTCGAAACGCCACTGCATCATCATCCGCCGCTCGGCCTCGCAGACTCCGCCGAGGACAAAGTGGATGTCGGCCACGCTCTGGTACATATGCCGCAGCACCGCCTTGTAGGCGTCGCGGCCGGTCACATCGTTGAACGGATCGACGAAGCGCACGTCCCTGGTGGTGACCGCATCGAGAGTGTCCAGGCGATCGGCGGCCAGGGATTCCAGGACCCGGACATAGGCCTCGGCATGGGGACTCACAGCATCCTCCGGGTGATCTTGAAATAGGGACAATAGGGCAGCGCGCGAAGAATCTTCATGGCCCACTTCATGCGCCGGGGAAAGACGATCTCGAACCCGCCCGTCTCCAGGCCGCGGACCAGCGCCTCGGCCGCCGCGTCGACCTCCATCAGGAACGGCATGGGGAAGTCGTTCCTGTCGGTCAGCGGGGTGCGCACGAAGCCCGGATTGATCAGCTTCAGCCCGACCCCGGCCGCCGTCAGCTCCGGCTTCAGGGCCTCGGCCATGGCGATCAGGGCCGCCTTGGAGGCCGCGTAGGCCGAGGCGGTGGGCAGGCCGCGATAACCGGCCACCGAGGCGACGATGCCGATGATCCCGCCGCGCCGCTCCAGAAACCGGGGCAGCACCGCCTCCAGCCCATTGGCGGTCCCCATGACGTTGACCTCCATAAGGCGCCGCACGGTATCGGCGCTGAAGTCGACGGCCCGCATCGGGACGTGGGTGCCGGCGTTGAGCAGCGCCAGATCGAGCGGTCCATGCCCGGATTCGATCCGCCCCACCGCATCGGCCACCGCGACACGGTCGGTCACGTCGAGCGGCAGCGCATGGATTTTCCCGGGCCGCCGGTCGGCCACCGTTTGCAGGGCTTCGGCGCGGCGGGCCGAGACGATCACCGTCCAACCGTCGTCGGCCAGCTTCAGGGCCACCGCCGCGCCGAGCCCGCTGCTGGCCCCGGTGACCCAGGCAACCCGGCTCATCGGGCGCTCGCCGCGCGGGCCGGCGGGCATGTCTGACAGACGTACTCGATGGTCGAGCCGTCGCGCCCCGCGAAACGCAGCTTCACCCAGCGGCCCTCCCGGTCGTACCAGGACTCCACCTGGAGATCGCCGTCGTAAACGAACCGGGAGGCAATGACCGGGCCGCCGGGCGTGCGCAACGTCTCCTCGCCGGCCGACTCGATCCGCACGGCGTCGATGCCGCCGGTCAGGGTGTTGAGCACCCGTTCGCCACGAAGAACACCCGGATTCCAATGATTGGTCGGATACAGATCGGATGTCGCGTCCAGCCGCCCCTTCGGTCCGTCGATGATCATCCGGTCACCATCGCGACGCGCCTCGGTACGCTGGGTGTCCCCGTTGTCGTCCACGGTGACGCGCAGGCGCATCAAGCGGCCGTCGCGCCAATGGGCGGTCGAGAGATAGCTGTATTCGAAGACCGTGAACCCGAGAAACGTCAGCGCCATCTCGAAATCGGCCCGCACGGTCAGATGGTCGCCGTCGCGCTCGAAGCGCAGGATGTGGCGGCCAACCGGGGCACCGTCGCGCCGCACCTCGTAACGAACCTCGGGCCCGTAGGTGGCGAGGGCCCAGGACTCGGGGTCGGCCGGCGGCGCCACTGCGCGCGCCGGCGCGGCGGCCAGCAGGGCGACGGCCGAGAGGATCATCGGCCGTCTCATTTCGCCAGCGCCTTTTCAACGGCCCGGATCACGCGATCGGAATTGGGGCCGGTGAGCGACGAGAACCAATCGACAAAGGCGCCGTCGCGGCCGATCACGTATTTATGGAAGTTCCAGCGCGGCGCCCCCATGGCCCCGGCCTGGGCGCGCGCCCAGCGGTAGATCGGATGCGGATCGTCGCCGGTGACCTTGATCTTCTCCGTCATCGGAAAATCGATCCCAAAATTGGCCTCGCAGAACGTCTTGATCTCGGCCTCTCCGTGCGGTTCCTGGCCGCCGAAGTCGTTGGACGGCAGGCCGAGCACCACCAGGCCCTGCTCGCGATAGGTCTCCCAGAGTGTCTGCAATCCCGAGTATTGCTTGGTGAATCCGCAGAGCGAGGCGGTGTTGACGATCATCACCACCTTGCCCCGGAAGGTTTCGGGCGGCATCGGCGTGCCGTCGATGGACGTCAGGTTCAAGCTCGCCCAATCGAGCGGCGGACCCGAGGCCGCCGCCGTTCCGCCCGCCAATCCGAACAACGTCGTCATCAGAACAAGTACCCTTCCCAGCATGCGACCGATCCATCGCCCATGACACGCAATCCGATACGCCGCCCCGGCGGCGATGGATCACCGATCGCGAAACCGTGACCGCTCGGCCGATCAAGCCCCCGGCAACCGGGCGCCCGTCGGTCGAGCGTCGTCAATCGGCGGACCCGTCAATTATCATAGATTGCACACGACCTGAAAAAGGTATAAAAGGTCGATCATACCCTTCAAGAGAAACCTCTCCCGGCCGCACCGCCGGGATTTTTGTTGCCGCGCCGGGACGAAAATCAGACGCCTCGCGGATCGAGCGCCTTGCGGGCTCGCGCGAAGTGGCGCGCCGGCACCAGCCGGATCGCCAGAAGAACGGCGAGGATGGCGCCGTACACCAGGGCCTCGGCCTTGCCGGCCTTGATCATCATGTAGTAGTGGGCGACGGCCAACACGGCGGCCGGATAGACCAGCCGGTGCAGACGCTTCCAACGGCGCCCGCCGAGCCGCTTCATCATGCCCTGGGTCGAGGTGACGGCAAGCGGCACCAGCGCCAGGAACGCCAGCATGCCGACGGTGATGAAGTTGCGCTTCACGATATCGGCCCACACCGCCGCCCAGTCCAGGAACTGGTCCAGCACCACGTAGCTGGTCACGTGCATCGCCGCATAGAAGAACGCGAACAGGCCCAGCATGCGGCGGAACCGCATCACCTCGGCCCGCCCGGTCAGGGTCCTGAGCGGCGTCACGGCGAGGGCGACGAGAAGGAACCGTAACGCCCAGTCGCCGAGAAACCGATTCGAGGCCTCGGCCGGATTGGGGCCGAGGCTGCCCTCCGCCAACCCCCAGACGAGCCAGCCGAACGGAGCCAGCGCGAACAGGAACACGGCGATCTTGAGGGCGCGCGCGGTCACTGGCTCAGAACAGCTTCATGCGATCCATGCCGGCGTAAAGGTGCGCCACCTCGTCGGCATAGCCGTTCAGGTAAAGGGTATCGCGCTTGGCCGTGAACAGGCCGTCGCCGAGCCGCCGCTCGCGGGCCTGGCTCCAGCGCGGATGGTCCACCTCCGGATCCACGTTGGCATAAAAACCGTACTCGCGCGGATTGGACATCGACCAGGTGGTTTGCGGCATGTCCTCCACGAAATCGATGGAAACGATCGACTTGATGCTCTTGAACCCATACTTCCAGGGCACGATCAGGCGCAGCGGGGCGCCGTTCTGGTTGGGCAGTTCCTCGCCGTACATGCCGACCACCATCAGGGTGAGCGGGTGCAGCGCCTCGTCCATCCGCAGGCCCTCGCGATACGGCCAGTCGAGCACCCCGGAGCGCTGCATCGGCATGACCTCGGGATCGTACAGGGTCCGGAAGGCCACGTATTTCGCCGCGCCGGTCGGCTCGAAACGCGCGATCATGTCGGCCAGCGGCACGCCGATCCAGGGCACCACCATCGACCACGCCTCGACGCAGCGAAAGCGATAGATCCGCTCCTCCAGGCGATGCGTCCGGATCAGGTCCTCGTAATCGTGGACGCCCGGCTTGTGACAGGCCCCGCCCACCCGGACCGTCCAGGGAAGCGGCTTGAAATCGCCCGATTTCTCGGCCGGGCCGTCCTTGTCGAGGGCAAATTCGTAGAAGTTGTTGTATCGGGTGGCGTCCTCCCGGTCGGACACCTCCAGCCCCCGGCCATGGGACGTCGTCTCGAAATCGAGGGCGGCGGACGCCGGCAGCGGCAGGGCGGCGGCGGCCAGCGACGCTCCGCTGGCCGCGATGAACCGCCGGCGGTCCATGTACAAGGCCCGCGAAGTGAGTTCGGAGGGCCGGGGATCGCTCGGTCGGGCGTGGCGGATCAGCATGACGGAAGGCTCCTTGTTGCGGTTCCAATGTGCGCCCGGGTCCGGAATTGGTAAAGTCGCATCGCCTCAAAAACGCGTGAGCGGGCGCGCGAGAGCGTGTACAAGGTCGCCATGCGCATCCTGCATCACCTGTGGCTGTCGGCGGCCTGTCGCGTGGTCCGCGTCGTGCTGGCCGAGAAGAAGCTCGACTTCCAGATGAAGGTCGAGGAAATCTGGCTGCGGCGTCCGGAATTCCTGGCCATCAACCCGGCCGGCGCGGTGCCCGTGCTGATCGAACCGGACGGCCGGCCCCTCGCCGGGGCCCGGGTGGTCTGCGAGTTCGTGGAGGAAGTTCACCCGCAGCCGCCGATGCTGCCGGGCACCCCGGCCGAACGAGCCGAGATTCGCCGCCTGATCGACTGGTTCGACCACAAGTTCGGCCCCGAGGTCACCGACAATCTGGTCGGCGAGAAGATCATGAAGCGGTTCCTGCGCCTGGGGACCCCGGACAGCCGGGCGATCCGGGCCGGCAAGGCCAACATCCATTATCATCTGGACTACATCGGCTACCTGACCGAGCGGCGGCGCTGGCTCGGCGGCGAGCGGCTGTCGCTGGCCGACCTGACGGCGGCGGCCCACCTGTCCTGCGTCGACTACCTGGGCGACGTGCCGTGGAGCGAGCACGAGGCGGCCAAGGACTGGTACGCCCGCGTCAAGTCCAGGCCCAGTTTCCGCCCCCTGCTGTCCGACCATATTCCCGGCGCGCCGCCGCCCAGGCACTACGCCGACCTGGATTTCTAATCCCGAACCGATCGCCGGACCGACCACGCGTTCCCGTGGCGGGTCCGCGCGGCCAAGGCTAGTGGATCGACCGATCCACTAAGCTATTGATCTGGAGGTTCGATTCAGCCAGCGGATGGGACTCATCCGTTGGCATCGAACCACTAGGCGCCGTGAGCCCGCTCAAAAACCGAGTGGTATTGACCGCGATACAAACGCTCCCATAGGGAGCGTCATAACATCACCAAACGAAAACCTCCATTCCGCCATAATTGTAAAATATCCGCAGATTAGCTTCCGTTTCCGGGCCGCGTTCCATCGTCACCTTTCGCAAATCGAATAGCAGTCGAGCTGTTCATGCGTCTTCCTTGGGGGCTTTGACAACATGAAACCTCTGACGGCAGCCCGCCTGGCCGCCAAGGCCTACATCGACTGGACCCACCAGGTTGACAACGCCAAGGTCTACGTCGAGCACAAAAAGGACTGGACCGCCATTGCGTTCCGGGGCTCGGACGGGTTCGCCGACCTGTTTCGGGCGGCCGACGCGGCGCCGCAGTGGGTGCCCGAAATCCGTTGCCATGTCCATCGCGGGATGTGGATCGGCGCAAGCGCGATTTTCAAGTTGCTGTGCGAGGCCGGCCGATGCCACCCGGTCCGGCCGATCGTCCTGACCGGGCATTCGAAGGGGGCCGCGCAGGCACTGCTGTTCGCGCTCAAGCTGCGGGCCAATGGACACCCGGTCGACGAACTGCACCTCTTCGGCTGCCCGATGGTGGCCGGGCCGGAGGCCTCGGCCCTGCTCCACGGCGTTCGGGTGCGCAACTACCGGACCAAGCTCGATCACGCCGTGCACATGCCGGTTCTCACCTGCGGCCTTCCCAATCTGCTGCGTGGACACCGCGTCGCGCGGCGGCTCCTGGGCCATGGTCCGGTGTTCGCGCATCCGGCGCCGCTGGTGCGTTGCGGAGGCGGCCTTCACGGGATTCACTGGTACGTTCGGGGACTGGCGTCCTGGGCCTGAAACGGCCGGGCGCCCGACCCTACGCAATGGCGGCGAGGCACGCCCGAACGGAGTCACGCCGTCGCCACGCACCATTCCCTCCTACATCTGATAGAATGCCCGCATCGGGGGCGAGTCCCGGCATGTGGCCGCCGCCCGATCGGCGCGCGCCGACGGATCGGCCACGTGACCGCGCCGCGAGCCCGAGACACGAGTCTGGGAGGAGCCGACCATGGTAAGATCCCGTTTCATGCAGGCCATGACGACCATCGCCGACGCCGGCCGCGAGATGATCGCGCCGCTTTTCGGCGGCGACTCGCAGCCGACCATCGATACTCTGTGCCGCGAGCTTCTGAGTCAGAAGGGCGAGGCGCTCGGCACCGCGCTGGCCCGCGAGGTCATCGATGCCTACCGAACCCTGGACGAGGACGGAAAGCGCGCCTTTTTCGAGTCCCTGCGCGATTCCTACGAGCCCGACCCGGAGCGGCTCGCGCATGCCATCGCGGCCTATCAGGATGATCCCAGCCGCGACAGCAGGCTGGCTCTCGAACGGATCGTCACGGCACCGCGTCAAGCCCTCATCAAGGCCATGAACATGGCCCCCGACGGGACCGCGACCCTGCTCGACATGCGCTCCGATCTGCTCGGATTCCTGCGCGCCGACCCCACCCTGAACGTGGTCGACGCGGATTTCCGGCATCTGTTCGAGGCCTGGTTCAATCGCGGATTCCTGCGGATCGAAAGGATTTCCTGGTCGACCCCGGCCGCCATCCTGGAACAGATCATCGAGTACGAGGCGGTGCACGAGATCCGCGACTGGGCCGACTTGCGGCGGCGCCTGGAGGCCGACCGCAGATGTTTCGCGTTCTTCCATCCGGCGCTGCCCGGAGAGCCGTTGATCTTCGTCGAGGTGGCGCTGACCCGCAAGCTGGCCGCTTCCGTCCAGGACCTCCTGCATTCCGAGCCGGCCGACAACGTGGACACCGCCGATACCGCCAATTTCTATTCGATCAGCAACTGCCAGACGGGGCTGGTCGGCATCTCGTTCGGCAATTTCCTGATCAAGCAGGTGGTGTTGGAGTTGAAGCGCGAACTGCCGCATATCACGACCTTCGCCACCCTGTCGCCGATCCCCAGCCTCGCCAAATGGGTGCGCGAGATCCCGGCCGACGAGGCGATCGCCGCGCTCGGCCTGTCCGACGACCCGGCGACCCATTTCCGAACGTTCCGCAAGGCCGAACCGAGCTCGGCCGAGGAGGCCGACGAGGCCGTGCGCCCCCTGTTGATGGAGGTCTGCGCCCGCTACCTCGCCAACGTCAAGCGCAACGGCCGGCCGCTCGATCCGGTGGCCAGATTCCACCTCGGCAATGGCGCCCGGCTCGAACGCATCAACTGGCAGGGGGATTGCTCGCCGAAGGGACACCAACAGTCGTTCTGCATGATGGTGAACTACCTCTATGACCCAAGCGCCATCGAGAAGAACCATGAAGCCTACACCGTCGACGGCCGGATCGCCCTCGGCAAGGCGGTCCGCACTCTCCTGTAGGGCGCTTCACGGCTTGACGGGGCCGCCGCTTGTGGCGCACTCTGTTCGGCATAATGAAATTACGGCGGGTGGGGAGCCCGTGGGTCGGCCCGGAAGGGCGAAAAAAACGCGCGCCATGTCGCGGTATCGGTGAGGGTGGAGGGGCTGCCGGCAACCGATAAGCGCAATGCGGCCGAACGATAACGAAACAAAACCAACGTATCCGGCCGCGCACCGAAGGGAGGAGGTGCGTCGCATGGACCAACGGGGTCCCGGTGTCTGCTGGCGCGGGCTTTCGAAGTGCGACCGTTGCGAGGTCCGCCATCTGGCCTTGTTTTCGGATCTGGAACTCGAAGACCTGTTGCTTAACCCGCTGCCGATCGACGACATGCTGTTCGCGGCCGGCCAGCCGCTGTACCGCGAGGGCGAGCATGGCGCCTCGCTGTTCACCATCCGCGAGGGCCTGGTCAAGCTGGTCCAGCACCTGCCGAACGGCGGCCGGCGCATCGTGCGGCTGCTGTGGCCGGGGCACGTCTCGGGCATGGAAACCCTGCTCGGGGAACCCTACCGCCATACCGCCATAGCCCTGCAATCCACCCTCACCTGCCGGGTGCCCTGCGAAACCGTGCACCACCTCAACCGCCGCACGCCGCGCCTGAGCACCCAGATCCTCAAGCGGTTCGGCGACTCCCTGCAACAGGCCGACGACTGGCTGACCCATCTCTCCACCGGCAGCGCGCGGGCCCGCGTGGCGCGCCTGTTCCTGCGCCTGCAGACCGACCCCTGCAATCCGGTCTGCCAGATGTTCAGCCGCGAGGACGTGGCGGCGATGCTCGGCATCACCCCGGAAACGGCGAGCCGGGTGATCGCCGAGTTCAAGCGCGACCGCACGGTCCGCCAATACGAAACCAACCGTTTCCACTGCGACAACGCGGCGCTGTCCGAAATCGCCTCCCATTGACAATTGTCAATCGGAATCCGGGAGCGCTCTGACCGATCGCAGTGCCGGATCGCTTGTCCCTTCCTATCCTTGTCTTCGAGGCTGGCCGGTGGGTGCCTCGCGCACCCTTCCGCAACATCGGCCAGCCACCAACGACAAACAAACCGCCAAGAACGCGGGACGCGCGCGGCCAACGATGTCGCGCGAGGCCCCTGGGAGGACGTCATGACCTGGAAATTTCCCGGCCTGTCGCGCCGTAGTTTTCTTGCCGCCTCGGCCGGCGGCGCCGCCGCCGCGGCCACCGGCGCGACCGTGCCACTCGCCCTCGGAACCGGCCGCGCGTCGGACGACACGGACGACGAGGCGCGGATCAGCTATACGATCTGCAATTTCTGCTCCTCGCTGTGCAACGTCCGGGTGACCACCCGAGTCAGAAACGGCGCCGCCTGGATCGTCAAGCTGGACGGCAACCCCCATTCCACCCTCAACCGCGGCAAGATCTGCGCGCGCGGCCAGGCCGGCCTGCGCCAGACCTACGACAGCGACCGCATCAAGACGCCCCTGATCCGGGTCGAGGGATCGAAGCGCGGCGAGTACGCCTTCCGCTCGGCGACCTGGGAGGAAGCCTGGACCTACATCGGCGAGCGCCTGAAGCAGGAAAAGATTCAGCCCTGGGAATGGACCATGGTGGGCGGCTGGACGAGTTGCGTGTTCTACATGAACTGGGCGGTGCCCTTCGCGCTCGCCAATCAGATTCCCAACATCATCGCCTCGCCGATGCAGCACTGCGTCACCACCGGCCATCTGGGCACCGACGCGGTGACCGGCAACTTCAACGTCCACGACGAGATCCTGCCCGACTACGACCATGCCCGCTATATCCTGCTGATCGGCAACAACGCCTCCATCGGCGCGGTGTCGACCAGCCGCATGGTGCGCATGGCGGCGGCCCGCAAACAGGGCGCCCGCCTGGTGGTGCTCGACCCGCGACGCTCGGAAACCGCCGCCAAGGCCGACGAATGGATCGCCATCCGGCCCGGGACCGACCTGGATTTCTGCCTCGCCATGTTGCACGTGATGTTGGAGGACGGGCTCTACGACGAGCAGTTCCTGCAACGTCATTCCAACATGCCGTTCCTGCTTCACCGCGACGACGCCGGGGAATGGGCGCTGGCGCTCGACCCGGAGGGCCGGCCGCAGGTCATCGCGGAAGGGGATTCCGAACCGCGCGCCCTGCCGGCGTTCGGCAACGACAACCGGGTCGACGTGAACGGCAACCACGCCTATCCCCGCCTCGCGGTACCCGAGAACAGCACCGCCCAGGGCCGGCCGGTGGTCACCGTGTTCCAGGCCCAGAGGCGCGAACTCGACGGCTATTCCGTCTATTGGGCGGAACGGTCGACCGGCGTGCCGGCCGAGACCATCCGGCGCATCGCCCACGAGTTCGGACGAAACCGGCCGGCCATCATCGATCCCGGCTGGCACGGCGCGCGCTACGGCAACGTCATGATGCTGCGTCGGGTGCAGGCGATGATCCAGGGTCTCATCGGCGGCATCGATCAACGTGGCGGCTGGGTGATGAGCGGCGAATACCATCACAAGGCCCATGCCATGCTGGAAGCGATGCAGCACGGCGACCCGGGCGGTCCGCCGCTGGCCACCCTGGCCGGCCTGCCGTTCGCCAAGATGGTCATCGACGCGGTGTCGAATCCCGAGCACTTCGAACACGGCAAGCCGGGATTCGCCTGGGCGTTCAGCCAGCAGGAACGGGCCGCCGGCCGCGACTGGGTGATGCTGCCGGCGATGGCCGACTGCGGACTCAAGGAATCGGTCACCGGCCGGCTGACCTACGAGGGCGAGCCTTACCGGACCCGGGCCCTGCTGATCAACGCCGCCAATCCGGTCCGCCATTACTACCCGGACACCTATTGGAAGGACATCCTGACCCATGACGACATGGCGCTGGTCGTGGTGGTCGACGTGCTGCCCTCGGACACCACGCCCTACGCCGACGTGATCCTTCCCAACTCCACCTATCTGGAACGCGACGAACCGACCGTCTACGGCAACGGGGTCAATCAGGACCTCGCGCTGACCACCCGCTACGCGGCCATCGAGCCGCTCTACGACACCGAGGAATCGCCCGACATCCTGTATCACCTGACCGAGATCATCAGCGGCAACACGAAAGGGTTCGTCGACGCCGTCGAGCAGCTCACCGGGCTGCCCGCCAGGCCGGTGCGGGAGGCCTTCGCGCGCACCCGCGCGGAACGCGCCCGAGGCGCGTTCTCGGCCGCCTGCCGCGAGGTGGCCTTCGTCGAGGCGGCCAAGCGGGTCCGCGTGACGCCCGAGGAACTCGACCACGCGCTGCGGTCGCGCGGCGTCTATCACGAGGAGGACTGGGAAACCCTGCTCGAAACGACGGCGATGCCCCGGGTAATGCCGATGCCGACCGGCAGCGGGCGGTTGGAGTTTTTCAGCACCCTGTTCGCCGATCTGCGCGAGAAGGGCGGCGAAGGGCCGCACTTCAGCCCCCTGGCCACCCATATCCCGGCCGCCTGTCGGGACGGAACGCGGCCCGAGGCACCATTGGACGACGACGAGTTCTTCTTCACCTACGGCAAGACGCCGACCGTTTCCTACGGCTCGACCAACAGCAACAACCCCGTGCTGGCCGCCATCAACCGGTTCAAGCGCGACATCTACGCCGGGGTCTGGATGCATCCGGACCGGGCGGCGAGACTCGGCATCGCCACCGGCGACCCGATCCTGCTGACCAACGTCCGCTCCGGCCAGCGGGCCGACGGCGTCGCCTACGTCACCCGTCTGGTGCACCGCGACACCCTGTTCCTGCATTCCTCGTTCGGGGTCGAGAACCCCGCCCTGACCCGTAGCGCCGGGATCGGCACGGCGACCAACAAGCTGATTCCCTATGAGGTGGAGCCGGTGGTCGCCGGATTCCGATCGCAGGAATTCACGATCCGCGTGGCGCGCGTCGGCAAGGGAGCGGTGACATGACCCGTTATGTGATGGTGATCGACCTCAACACCTGCGTCGGCTGCAACGCCTGCATGGCCGCCTGCGCCATCGAGAACCAGACCCCGGTCTGGAAGAGCGTTTGGCGGACCTATGTCCACGACACCGAGATCGGCACCGGGGAAGACGTGCATCGGCGGTTCTTCCCCAGTTTATGCAACCACTGCGCCAATCCGCCCTGCATGACCGTCTGTCCGACCGGGGCGACCTATCAGCGCGAGGACGGCATCGTGATGGTCGACGACGCCCTGTGCATGGGATGCCAGGCCTGCGCCCTGGCCTGCCCCTACCGGGCCCGCTACTCGGCGACCTACGAGGACATCGAAATCGGCCGCCGGTTCTATGGCGCCCTGATGCGCGACCGGCCGAGCGTCGACAAGTGCAATTTCTGCGCCCATCGGGTGGACGCCGGGCAGGAGCCGGCCTGCGTCGAGACCTGCGTCGGCTCGGCCCGCATGTTCGGCGACCTGGACGATCCCAACGACAGGATATCGCAACTGGTCAAGAGCGGCATCGCGCGGCCCCTGCTGCCCCACCTGGGGACCCGGCCGCACGTCTACTACATCGACGACCTCAAGCGGAGCTGACCAGCCATGGACGCGACGATCACCTACGAAACCCAGCAAATCTGGACGTCCTGGTTCGCCGTCTACCTGTACCTCGGCGGCCTCGGCGCGGCGACTCTCACCGTTACCTTCCTCACCGACATGTACCTGCGCCCCTACAAGGAACTGGTGCTGTGGGGGGCGTTTTCCGGCATCGTCATGCTGGGCGCCGGATCGGGACTGCTGTTCCTGCACCTGCTCGACCACATGGCGGCGATTCACGTGATGAATCCGCTGGTCCTGTTCGAGAAGCCGGACGCCTGGATCGCCTGGGGCACCCAGTTCATTTCCTGGATGATGATCTGGGGGTTCATCTATGCCTTTCCCTACATGGTGGAGTCCGACTTCCTGCGCGGCCTGCCGATTCTCGGCTGGGTCCTCGGCCGGCCCTGGGTGATGTTCCTGGCGGCCCACGCCGGCAACCATTTCCGGCGCACGATCGGCTGGCTGGCCACGATCAACGGAATCGGGGTCGCGGTGTACACCGGCCTGGTCCTGCAATCCTTCCCGGCCGTCACCCTGTGGCACAATCCGGGCGTGCCGCTGCTGTTCACGGCCTCCGCCTTCTCGACCGCGCTGGCCTATCTGCTTCTGGTCCTGCATCTGGTGATGAACCGCGAGGAGGACCACCCGATCCGGGTAATCTACGAGCGCATCGACCTGATCCTGATCTCCACCGAACTGGTGATCCTGTTTTCGTTCTTCACGTACCTCCAATCGGGTTCCGAATCCGGCTATCGCTCGGCCGAGCTTCTGTGGGGCGATTTGGGCTGGCTGATCGGTTTCATCGGATTCGGCCTGCTGGTTCCGTTCTTCCTGCAACTCAAGGGGGTGATCTGGCGCTGGCCGTCGCGCTATCCAATCGTCGCCTCGGCGGTGCTGGTGCTGTGCGGAGGTTACCTGCTGCGCCACTACTTCATGGGCGCGGCGGTCTTCGCCTACCCCGGATGAGAGACCGGCGATGATGGACTCCCCGCTCCCCTCGGCGACCACCCTGCGCTGCCTGGCCCGCCTGCTCGGGGCGCCGGACGACGGCGCCCAAAGGAGCCTGCGCCGGCATGCCGCCGAACATCCATGGCTGTCCGGCGCGGTGGTGGAGATGGCGGTGGTGCCGCTCGACCGCTGGCGGGCGGAACACACCCGGCTCTTCGTCAGCGGTTATCCGCGCACCGCCTGCCCGCCCTTCGAATCGGCCTATCGGCACGGCCGCATGGGCGGTCCGGCGGTCCATGAACTGGAAGACCTGTTCGCCCGCAACGGCCTCGCCCCGGACGGCATGCCGGCTGATTTCCTGGGTGCCTTGCTCGATCTGGCGGGCGAACTGCGCGACCGCCCGCTGGCCGCGTCGTCGCTCGCCGAGCTGTGGTCGCGCCATCTGGCTCTCTGGGTGCCGGATTTCGCGGCCGACCTCGATCGGCACGCCACGTTGCGCGTGTACCGGGACCTGGCAGCCCGTCTGATGTCTCTGTTCCCGGTCGCCGAGGTGGTCCGATGACGTCCTTCATTGCCTGGCGCCCCGCCCCGGCGCGGCTGGCCGACGACGAGGCGCTGTGCGACGCGGTCTTGTCCGCCTATCACGCGATGGATCCGGCCGGCGGTGGGTTCGATCCGGGCGGACTCCAGAATCCCGATCTTGGATTCGAGATTCGCGGATTCCGGCGGCGCGGCGCCTGGCGGATGTTCCTGCTGCTGACTCCGTGGATGCTGGCCCGGCTGTTGTTCGCCGACCACGATCCGCGGATTCCGGTCGCCGCCATGACGGCATCGCCCGGTCTCGACTCCGATCTGCTTGGACCGCGCGTTCGGGTCGACCTCCTGGACACCGCCCAGGACGCGCACCTGACCACGCGTCCGGAACTCGGCAGCTATCTGGCGCAGCCGCTGGTCATGGCGATGGGCCTGTTCGATCGCCCGGACGCCGTCTTCGCCGCCTGGAGCGCGGTCATCCGGACGCGCGACGCGAAAATGCGCGAGGCCATGGGCAACTGCCAATGGCAACGGGAAATGTCGCGGTGGGAACTGCTGGCGCCGCTAAAGGATTTCCACGCCGACGCCACGGGCGCGTCCACCGCCTGAAACGACCGCCCCCTCAGCCGAGGACGGCGCCGACCGTCAATCCGATCATGTTGGCACCGATGGCCAGCAGAGCCACGACCGCCAGAATTCCGAACAGCACGCGTGCCGTACCTTGCATTTTTCAGACCTCCGTCGCCACAGTGTTGCTCCTGGTTCCGTCTTCGGCGCCGGGCTTGCGACAAAAATTCCCGACGTCGCCAGAGAGGATAACATATAAGACTTATCTCATATACAGAAAAAATGATATCCAAGCATGTCGCGCGCGTCGCGTCGGACCGTCGGGCCGATGCGTTGCGCGCTATTGCGGTACATATGGAAAATGCTAACATTTGACATTATGCGAGGCTCGAATGGATGATTCGGGTTTCCGAGCCCCTCGTCGGGCGCGGGCTCGGCCCGATTGGCCGTCGTCCCAGCGGCGACTCGATACGGAGGCCGAAGTCCTCGCTCGGACTCCGTTTCATGCGTGTTCCGGTTGTTTCGCGCGAGGTTTCCGACAACCGTGGCGCCACCCGGGCAGGCAATTCTTGGCGCGCCGGAGTGCATGGGTTTCCGTTTTGAGGGTGTGTCCCGGACGTATTCAGGCGGGAACAACGGATTGGAACTAGTGTGGTGGAGTCGAAGTTCGCGACATTATTCGGGGCAAACTCCATGGCGAACTTCGACTCCAAAACCACACTAGAATCAGATTATTATCTAGTGTCCTTATCGAATCCG
>JANQIL010000065.1 GCA_028282245.1 Magnetospira sp. | reverse complement strand
CTTGCGCATGGAACGGTCGGCCGCCGTGAGGCTGTCGAGGACCGTGACGATGGTCAGTTCGAAGTCCTGGATCAGCTTCTGAACCCGTTGGCGTTCCTCTTCCTTGGCCGCCTCCTCCTGCCGTTGCGCCTCGGTAAGTTGATCGGCCTTGATCAGGTTTTCCTTGAATACCTGGACCGCGGCGGCCATGTCGCCGATCTCGTCCTTCTGCCCGACCGCCGGAATTGTCACGTCGCGACCGCCGCCGGCGAGATCGCCCATGGCGCGGGTCATGGCGCCGACGGGGCGGGAGATGCCGGTTCCGATCAGCCAGGCGGCGCCGATGCCGAAAACGAGACTGACGATCGCCACGCCGACGGTGGTGTTGACGGCGGTCCGCACGGCGGCGGTCGCCGCCGGACCCAGGGTGTCCTGCTCCGCCTTGACGGTAAGCTTGAGGTTTTCCACGTCCGCCGCGATCTTGGGTCCGATCGCGTCCAGGGTGTTGCGGATGATGTCGTTGCGCGCGTCGATGACCACCCGGATTTTTTCGAATGCCGAGGTATAATTACCGAGAATCAGCGCGAACTCCTCGGCGAGACGGCGACGTCGCGGGTCTTTAAGGCCGGCGAAAAGTTCCTGCTGGGCCTCCTTCGCCGCGCCAAATTCGGAGATCGCGCGGTCAAAGGATTCCTGGTCGTTTTCGATCAGGAACTTGGCGACGTACAGGCGGCCTATGAGCAGGTTGCGCAGGGTGAGTCCGACCCGATAGGCGGCCTCGGCGTCGTTGTCGCGGAACGCGCTCTGCATGATTTCGGTCAGCTTGCGTTCCATCTCCGGTCCGGATTCGTAAAGAACATCCTTGGCAAAGCGGTTGCTTTCCTCCTGCTTGACCGTCACCTCCTCGAAGGCCGACAGATAGCGGTTCATGGCGGTCATGGAGTCCTCGGCCACCTTGCGCTTGGCCGGATCCTTGATCAGGTCGCGAAGATCCTCGATCAACGCCAGCGTTGTGCGGGCGCGATGTTCCACCGCGTCGATGTTTTCCTGGCTCGCCTGGATGATGAAGTTCTTCACGTGCAGGCGGGCCTCCAGGAGGTTGGCCTGAACCCGCCCCGACTGGTTGGTTTCCAGGGCGAGACCTCTGTATTGGGTGAAGTTTCGTTCGGTTTTATGGAGGCTGAGGTACGCCACCGTGGCGAGGATCAGCAGGAGAGCGAGGACGATTCCGAACCCCCCGAAGATTTTCGTGGAAATCCTGACGTTGGAAAGGAGCTTCATGCCAATCTCCTATGTATTCCAAGGCGCTCCGGATTGTTTGGTCTGCAAGCGCGTGGCGTCGCCTTCCGAGCCCGGCGGGGCCGATCCGCCGATTGCGCCACGACGCCGGGCCGGACTCATCCGGTTGTTCGCGTGGCGGCGCGCATCCGTTTCGTGCCGCCGCCGCCCGTCGTGAACTCGGCGAACTAGTGGTTCGATGCCAACGGATGAGTCCCATCCGTTGGCATCGAACCACCAGATCAATAGCTTAGTGGATCGGATCCAAAGCTTGGGTACCAAGCGTTGGATCCGATCCACTAGCGGAATTCGCGGCTTGGCAACGCCGGCGCGGTCATTCGATGGACGCGAGGCGGCTGCGCGCAAAAATTTTAAATCTGCAAATATTATACTCATGTATGGTGTATGTTTTTGGTGCACGTCATATTAAAACCCATGAACACAATAACTTCCATCAAAAAACATTACAAATCCAATTGTATTTCCATAAACGGGAATATCATCATTGAATGAGGTTTATGAATTGTATGCGAAGGCCTGCGAGATCGATGGACCCAAGGCATCCGGGAGCCCGGATGGCCCGAGGTGCTCGCGGACGAGGAGGTGCGCGATTACGCCGCGCGGCGCGGCGGAACGGGATCGTCGTTGCGCCGGGCGCGCGCCTCGGCCACGTCGAGCGGCGGCAGGCCCTTTCGCGCGGCGCTTTCGAACACGTCGAGCAGGGCCGCGTGGATGGCGTCCACACGCGCCCGCACGGCGTCCGGAGCGTCGCCCCGCGTCGTCCCGTGCAGGGTGATGAGGCCGCCCGCGTTGACCACGAAATCGGGCGTCATCAGAACCCCGCGGTCGGCCAGCGCGTGGCGCAGCGACGGCTCGGCGAGTTGGTCGCCGGCCGATCCGGCGATGATGCGCGACCGTAATTCCGGGATGGTCGACGCGGTAAGGGTGCCGCCCACCGCGCAGGGCGCGAACACGTCGACCGCCGCCGTGTGGACGATGTCCGGCGACACGCCGCGCGCGCGGTACCATTTCTCGGCCAATGCCACCTTGGCCGGACTGAGGTCGGCCACGATCAGTTCGGCGCCGGCGTCGTGCAGGCAGTCTGCGAGCGCCATGCCGACCCGGCCGAGCCCTTGCACGGCGACCCGGCAGCCGTGCAGATCGGTCGTGCCCCGAACCCGCGCCAGTGCCGCCTCGATGCCCCGCAACAGGCCGCGCGCCGTCATCATGGACGGATCGAGTGGCCTTGTCGCGGCGGCGATCGCGGGCCGCAACGCCAGCACGTCGGCCGGTGCCATGCCGATGTCTTCCAGCACCGGATCATCGTCGCGGAACTCGGACAGCCGCCGACGGATCGCCGCCATCAGGGCGGCCGTTTTCTGCCGCCTCGGATCTCCGCGCACGACCAGCGCCGCGCCACCGTACGGCAGGCCGGCGAAAGCGCACGACAGGGATATTCCGCGCGACAGCCGCAAGGCATCAGCGGTCGCCAGTTCGTCGCTCGGGTAGGGATGCATCCGGCAGCAGACCACGCAGGCGGCGGCGACCCGGCGGTGCACGGCGGTGGCGACCCTCAGGCCGGCCGCGGGATCGGCGTGGAAGGCGACCCGATCATGGGTCTCCGAATTCTCTCCGGCGGCCGTGGGCATGTGTCGGGTCCGAGCCTTCGGTTGACATCGGCCACCAGTGTTCCAGCCTTGGGTAAATAAGTACTAAATGTTTGTGGAGCGTGCCCAAGCACAGCATTAAGTTTATGTGAAGCTTTCGAAATGGTCTGCTGAAGCCGTGGGCGCGCGGGGCGGTTGCCGCTCCGCCACTACGCCGGGGATTCGTCCAGCCGGGCGGCCAGCGCGGCCGCCATGAACGGATCGAGATCGCCGTCCAGCACCGCCTGCGTGTTGGAGGTCTCTACGCTGGTCCGCAGGTCCTTGACCATCTGGTAGGGTTGCAGCACGTAGGAGCGGATCTGGTGGCCCCATCCGATGTCGGTCTTGGCGTCGTGGGTGGCCTGCGCCGCCTCCTCGCGCATTTGAAGCTCCCGTTCGTACAGGCGTGCCTTGAGCATGTTCATGGCGGTCGCCCGGTTCTTGTGCTGCGAGCGGTCGTTCTGGCACTGCACCACGATGTTGGTCGGCAGGTGGGTGATCCGCACCGCGCTGTCGGTCCGGTTCACGTGCTGGCCGCCGGCTCCCGACGCCCGATAGGTATCGATGCGCAGGTCCTTTTCCTGGATGTCCACCTCGATGTTGTCGTCGATGACCGGGTAGACCCAGACCGAGGAGAAGCTGGTGTGGCGGCGGGCGCTGGAATCGTAGGGCGAAATGCGGACGAGACGGTGGACGCCGCTTTCGGTCTTCAGCCAGCCGTAGGCGTTGGAACCGGACACCTTGAGGGTGGTCGACTTGATTCCGGCCTCCTCGCCCGGACTTTCCTCCAGCCACTCGACCTTGTACCCGTGGGATTCGGCCCAGCGCGTGTACATGCGCAGCAGCATTTCGGCCCAGTCCTGGGCCTCGGTGCCGCCCGCGCCGGCGTGCACCTCGAGGAAGCAGTCGTTGGCGTCGGCCTCGCCCGAGAGCAGGGTTTCGAGACGCGCCGTGGCGGCCTTCTCGCGCATCCGCTCCAGGGCCGCCTCGGATTCGGCGACAATCTCGGTGTCGCCCTCGGCCTCGCCCAGCTCGATCAGCTCGACGGTGTCGGCGAGTTCGTCCGTCAGATCGTCGATCGCCGCCAGTTGGTCCTGAAGACGGGTGCGTTCGCGCATCAGGGCCTGCGCCGCCTCGGGCCGCGACCACAGGGCGGGATCCTCGGCCAGGGCGTTTAACTCGTCGAGGCGCAGCTTGGCCTGATCGTAGTCAAAGATGCCTCCTCAGCAGTTCCAGCGACTGCTTGATGTCCTGAACAATGGCGTCGGTTTCGGCGCGCACGTCGGCCCTCCCAAAAAAAGATACATCGTAACAAATATATGGTATGGTTTGAACGGGAGCAACCGCCCCGGTAAAAAAATCAATAGGCGGATTGGGCGGGGGTGACAAGAGTTCGGTTGATTCAGGGCTGAAAATACGCCATTGTTCTTGGCCTGATGTATAACGGCCAGCACGGGTTTTGTTTGAATCCAATTAATATTCGATCACGCGATGAGTCGTAAAATATGCATGTTTTTTAATCGTTCCCAATGTAATATCTTCCTGCTTGCGAAATGATTAAAATGATCAGGCGGGAATCACTGGAGGAACGGTTTTGAGTGGCGATGGTTCATCCATACGTGTTCTGCTCGTCGAGGACAATCCTGGCGACGCGCGGCTAACCCAGGAGGCGTTTCGGGTCGGCAGATACCCCTGCCTGGTGGATCACGTGACCAATGGCGAGGAGGCATTGGCCTATCTGCGGCGCGAGGGGGTGTACGCCGACCGCCGACGGCCGCACCTGATTCTCCTCGACCTGAACATGCCGCGCATGGATGGCCGCGAGGTTCTGACGGAGATCGCCCGGGACAAGCGGTTTTCGGAGATTCCGGTGATCGCGCTGACCACGTCGTCTTCGCCCGAGGACATCGAGGCGTGCTATCGCAACGGGGTCAATGCCTACGTGGTCAAGCCCCCGGAGTTCACGGTGTTCATGGAAAAGATGCGGTCCCTGGAGTCGTTCTGGTTCGAGACCGCCGCCCTTCCGGAATTCCGATTGCTTCTTTGACCCGAGGGTCAGTACAGGCCGCCGGTTCCGAACGTGGGCGCGCCCGCGCCATCGAAACCAAGGCTCTCCGGAGAGCTTTCGACGGCGTCGAGGGACGGCGTGGTGCCGGGCTTGAAGGCTTCCAGGATCACCTGATCGTCGATTTCGCCATAGGTCGCCGGCTTGCCGGTCAGCGCATTGATTCTTACCAGCCGGATATTCTCCGGAATCCGAAACGGGACGGTCGGCGTGTTGGTCAGGGCCTCGGCCATGAACGTCTTGAACACCGGCGCCGCGACGCTGGAGCCCGTTTCCCGGCCGCCGAGGGTGCGCGGTTCGTCGAATCCCATGAAGACGCCGACCGCCAGGTCGGGCGAGAAACCGACGAACCAGGTATCGAAGCTGTCGTTGGAGGTCCCGGTCTTGCCGGCCAGGGGGCGGTCGAGGCTGGCGATCCTGCGGCCGGTGCCGCGCCGCACGACTCCTTCCAGCATCGAGACGACCTGATAAACGCTGGTCGGCGGGGCGAGTTGCCGTCGGGTGTCCGGAATGGTCGGAACATCCTGGCCGATCCAGGCGTCGGCCCGGCAGTCGATGCAGGGCCGGATATCGTGCCGATAGATGGTCCGTCCCATGCGGTCCTGGATGCGGTCGATAAGGCTGGGCGAAATCATCTTGCCGCCGTTGACCAGCATGCTGTAGCCGGTGGTCAGGCGGAGCAGGGTGGTTTCGGCGGCGCCCAGCGACGTAGCCAGGGTTTCGTTGAGATCGTCGACCACGCCGAACCGCTCGGCGTAGTCGGCCACCACGTGCATTCCCAGGTTCTGCGCCAGACGGACGGTCATCAGGTTGCGCGATTTTTCCAATCCCAGGCGCAGGGTGCTGGGGCCGTAATACTCCCTGGAGTAGTTGTTCGGCCGCCATTTCGGCAGGCCGGGCCCCTGGTCGATCACGAACGGCGCGTCGAGCACGATCGAGGCCGGCGTGTAGCCATGATCCATCGCCGCCAGATAGATGAACGGCTTGAAGGCCGAGCCCGGCTGCCGGTACGCCTGGGTGGCGCGGTTGAACTCGCTGTCCTGGTAGGAGAACCCGCCCTGCATGGCCAGCACGCGACCGGTGTGCGGGTCCATCGCCAGCACCGCGCCCTGGAGGTCCGGCATCTGCCGCAGGGCGAAGGTGTCGGGGGGCACCTGCCGCCCGGCCGTGTCGTCGGACCGCGGATCGGCGGTCAGTCGTTCGGCGATCACCACGTCTCCGACCGCGAGCACGTCCGATATCCGCTCAACGTCCGGGCCGAGTCTCTGCTTGGGGCGCGGTTCGCGGGCCCAGCGGACCTCGGCGAAGGGCAGGGTGCCGGTGGTCGCGTCGGGGAACATCAGGGACGCGGAGTTGGCGTCGAGCTTGGTCACCACGGCCAGGGTCCAGGTGGCGGGCAGGCCGCGTGGCGGCTCGACGGCGCGCAGCCGTTCGAGCGCGTCGGCCGCAAGCCGTCCATCGGTGTCGGCAAGCCGGGCCAATGGACCCCGATAGCCGTGCCGTCGGTCGTACTCCATCAGCCCTTCGCGCAGGCTGCGCCGGGCGATGTCCTGGAGGCGCGGATCGAGTGTCGTGCGCACCGACAGGCCGCCGCCGTAAAGAGCATCCTCGCCGTACAAGCCGGCCAACTGGCGGCGAATCTCCTCGGCGAAATAGTCGGCGCGCACGAACTCGGTCGCCGATCGGGTGCGCACGATCATCGGCTCGTCGCGTGCCTGGCCGGCCTGCACGGCATCGATCCAGCCTTCCTCCGCCATCCGTCCGATCACCCAGTCGCGGCGTGTCTTGGCGGCCTCCGGAGAGCGCTCCGGATCGTAGTTGTTGGGCGCCTTGGGCAGCGCGCCGAGAAACGCCGCCTCGGCGATCGACAGTTCGTCGAGCGACTTGTTGAAATAGTTCAGGGCCGCGGCGGCAACCCCGTAGGACGCGCGCCCCAGGTAGATCTCGTTCATGTAGAGTTCGAGGATCCGTTCCTTGGGCAGGGCGCGTTCGATTCTTAGGGCGAGGATCGCCTCCTGGATCTTGCGCCTGAACGACACCTCGTTGCTGAGCAGGAAGTTCTTGGCGACCTGCTGGGTGATGGTGGAGGCGCCCTGCAGGCGCCGGCCGCTGCCCATGTTGCGCAGGTTGGTCACCATGGCGCGCAGAATGCCCTGCGGATCGATTCCGAAATGGGAGTGGAAATTCTGATCCTCGGCCGCCAGAAAGGCGTTGATGATTCGTTTCGGCATCGCGCCGATCGGCACGAAGACCCGTTTCTCGATCGCGTATTCGGCCAACAGGCGTCCATCTCCCGCGTGCACGCGGGTTGCCACCGGCGGTTCGTAGTCGGCGAGTTGCTGGTGTTCGGGGAGTCCCCGGCCAAACTCGTAGAAAACATAAAATATCGCGCCCGCCCCGACCACGCCGGATAGCAGGAGAAAAACCGAAAACAATACCAGGAGTCGCGCGATCATGCCCGTGTCCTTCGCTTGCGGCGTTGTTATACATGGTCGAGCCGCAACCGACTAAGCGGAAAAAATGACCGAAGTAGGGTGCGTGGCGCCCTATCTCCGGTTGGCTTCCTCGACGCGCTTGAAATAGGCGACAATTCCGCGCGTGATGGATCGCGCCAACTGATCCCGGTAGCCGGGGTCGCGCAGCGCGGTCTCGTCGCGCCGATTGGACAGGAACCCCAGTTCGACCAGCACGGAGGGCACGTCCGGCGCCTTGAGCACCGCGAACCCCGCGAACCGATGGCTGTTGCGCAACATCTTGGTCTCGCGGGCCAGCGCGTCGACCAACTGCCCGGCCAACTGGACGGACTGATTCATGGTCTCGCGGCGCGCCAGATCGATCAGGATGTTGGTCACCTCCTCTGATTCCAGGCTCAGGTCGACGCCGGCGATCAGATCGGCCTTGTTCTCCTTTTCGGCCAGCAACGCCGCCTCGCGGTCGGATGCCTTTTCCGACAGCGTGTAGACCGACAGCCCCCGGATGCGCGGATTGCCGATGCTGTCGGCGTGCAGCGAGACGAACAGTTCGGCCCCGGCATCGCGGGCGAAGCTCACCCGGTCGCGTAGGCGGATGAAGACGTCGCGGTTGCGGGTCAACATCACCTTGAAGCCGCCGACGGCCTCCAGGCCGTCCTTGACGGCGCGGGCCATCGCCAGGGTGATGTGCTTTTCGTGGATGCCGTTCACCCCGGTGGCGCCGGGATCGATGCCGCCGTGCCCGGGGTCCAGCACCACGACCCGCCGCCGCAGATGCTGCAACGGCTTCTGGCGCGGGACCGGCAGCCGGGCCAGCATGCGCGCGCGAGGATTGGCGGCGGTTCGCGCGGCGGTGGCCGGACTCGGTTTCGGGAGCGGGATGGCGGCTCTCAAGGGGGGAGGTGCCGCGTCCTCGACCAGGGGCTCGTCGATCATCGGGACGGCTTGCACCAGCATCATGCCGCCGAGGCCGGTGCGTTTCAGAAAGGACGCCCGGTCGACGGCCATCAAATCGAGCACGAAGCGGAACCCGAGGCCCTTGCGCGGCGGCAGGACCAGGGCCTGACGCAGTCCGACCGGACGCTTGGCGTCGATTACCACGCGCGACTGACCGGGTCGGAACAGACCGTAGCGGAAGCCGGTCACTAGGCCGACCGCGCGACTGACCGTCGCCTTCGGTAGCCGCCAGCCGACTTCCGGCAGGTCGATCACCACGCGGTAGGGATCGCCCAGGGTGTAGACGCGAAAATCGAGCGGACTGTCCATCTCCAGCACGAAACGGGTATATTCCGGATGTTCGCCGAGTCTCAGATCGTGGACCAGCGGCGACGCGGTCGCCGTCGCGGCGGCGACCAGGAACGCCAATAGCCAAGCCAGCGTCGGAAGGTGGCGGCGGGCGGGTCGGATGATCGATGGTGCGGCCTTCATCGCTCTGTCGTCGCTGTGTCGCTCCCGTGTCGCTCCCGTGTCGCGGATCGTTCCGGAGCACCGGAAAAAACACCGCGACACACCCTCACGGTCCCCCCTCGCGAGCCCGTGCGCCTTTGATTTAAAAAGATACACAAGAGCATTGTCGAAAGATATCCCTACCGTTATGTTAATGATGCGCTGGCGTTGGAGACGCTGTCCGGCCGGGGTGATCCACCCCAAAAATCCGGTTTGCGATGGCCGCCCCTCGCGGGGCCGCAACGCCTTTCGTTCGTGGCGCGCCGATAGATTTCGATTGTTTCTTTGGTCCGGAGACCGCCGCCCTCATGATTCCCGTTCTGTCCGTTGCCGGCCGGCACACCGGCCTCGAGCGCAGCCCGGGCGCCTCCGCACCGTCCGTCAAGACCGCCCGCGCGGCGCGCCGGTTCGTCCGGACGCGCTCCCCGGGCGTTGGGAGTTGTGTACTCAATGGCAACCAAGAGAATGCTTATCGATGCCACGCATCCGGAAGAGACCCGGGTCGTGGTCATCAGTGGAAACCGCCTGGAAGACTTTGACGTCGAGGTCCAATCCCGAAAGCAGCTGAAGGGCAACATCTACCTGGCCAAGGTCACGCGCGTCGAACCGTCGCTGCAGGCGGCGTTCGTCGAATACGGCGGCAACCGGCACGGTTTCCTGGCATTCAGCGAAATTCATCCCGACTACTACCAGATTCCGGTCGCCGATCGCGAGGCCCTGATGGCCGACAGCGGCGATGACGCGGAGGAACCGCACGAGGACGCCGAGGGGGCCGACGCCGGGTCGGCCGACTCGGAAACCGCCGATGCCCAGGCCGCCGACGCCGACATGGTGGAGGAACTGGGCGGCGACGACGCGGCGGAGGAGGCGGAGGCCCGCCGGCCCTATCGCTCCTACCGCCACTACAAGATCCAGGAGGTGATCAAGCGCCGCCAGATCCTGCTCATCCAGGTGGTCAAGGAGGAGCG
>JANQIL010000035.1 GCA_028282245.1 Magnetospira sp. | reverse complement strand
ACCAGCACCGGGTGGGGCGCCGCCTCGCCCTCGATCTTGATGACGGCCCCCGCCGCGATCATGTCCGCCTCCCGACGAGCAGCAGGATCGGCGGCCGCGACGCGGCGTCGGGCCGGGCCCTGGCGTCGGAGGCCGAGGCCCGGCCCGACGCCGCGTCGCGGCCGCCGATCCTGCTGATCGTCGGGAGGCGGACATGATCGCGGCGGGGTCCGTCATCAAGATCGAGGGCGAGGCGGCGCCCCACCGGGTGCTGGTGGCGCGGCCGATCGCCGGGGACCGGTCGGCCCTGATCGTCGGCGATGCCTCCGGCCTGCGGATGGTTATCACCGATGGCCGGAAGTCGGGCCTTGTCGGCGGCCCGGCGGAGATCGTGGCCGATGCCCTCGGCCTCGCCGACGCGGTGATCGCGGGGCACGGCACCTACCTGTCGCCGACGGTGGAGGCCCTCTGGCTGGCCCATGCCCTGCGGGCCGCCGTCTCCCTGATCCAAAACCAGAACGTCCATGGAGGCGCCGATGTCGATTGAGTCACCCTCGAATGGACCCGAAATCGAACAGCGCAGCATTCGCCGGACATCCTACGCCCACGCGATCGAGCACGCCCTGTGGTGCGCCGGGCAGGGGATGACGCCGCGCGCGGTCATCAAGAGCGTCGGCATGGGCTGGACGGCCCGCGAGCCCAGTTGGGACGACGCCGTATACGTGCTGGCCTTCGCCTCTCGGCGACGCGGCGGCGGATATCCGCGCCCGGCGCCGGACGCGGGGCCGCGCGTCCGGGTCCGGGCCACACCGACCGAGGCCGAGATCGAGCAATGCCGCCGGGCGGCGATCCGACGCGCCCCGGGGAGGGCCGCGTGATGGGATTCGCCGGGCTCCTCGAATACGGCCTGTACGTCCTGCATGTCCTGGCGGCCGTGGTTTTCGGGGTCGCGGTCTGGGTGATCGTGGCCGGGACGGCGATGTGGCTGATCGCCCGCCGCCCGCCGGAGCCGCCCGACCTGTCCGAGTGGGACGGAGACAGCCCGTGATGCGTCTTCTCGCCCGCCTGTTCCGCCGCCGCCGATCGGCGCTGCCGCATCCCGAGCGGCTGGCCTGGAGCGGTGCCCTGACCCTTACCAGGAGATCGACCCATGGACACTGAGACCCCCATCACCGAGACCTGCACGCCGCTGGAGGAGATCGAGGCGTTGGCGGAGTCCTATCGCGACAATCTCGACCACCTGACCACGCTGGTCGACGACCTGGAGGCTTCCCTGCGATCGGTCCGCGCCGCGCGGCTGCCGGCGATTCGCCAACTGGCCGTCTTCGTGCGGGCGGCACGCGCGGATCTGGCCGACGCGGTCGCCCTGCATGGGGACCTGTTCGAGAGGCCCCGCACCCGCGTCCTGCACGGGATCAGGGTCGGCTATGCCAAATCGCCCGGGCGCGTGGCGTTTGCCGACGCTACCCAGGTGGTGCGTCTGATCCACCATCACCTGCCCGCCAAGGCGGACTCCCTGATCAAGACCACCGAGACGCCGCTGCGGAACGCGCTCGCCCAACTGACCGTGCCGGAGCTGCGGATACTCGGTTGCACCCTGGCCGAGACCGGCGACCAGGTGGTGGTGAAGCCGCAGGACTCCGATGTCGAAAAAATCGTTCAAGCCCTGTTGAAGGAGGAGTGAATGTTTCGGTCATTTGAGTCCGTCGACCGAAAGTCCCACCCCGGGCAGGTGGTGTCATGACCTCGGAAACTCTCGCCGAGCTGCGCACGATCCTGGAAGAAGCCACGGCGGTCCACGCCATCGGACTCTTGACCCGGCACGACCGGGACCTCTGCCTGTCGATTCAGACCCGGCTGGACGTCCATGGACGGGCCGCCCGGATCACCGTGGCCGAACTGCAGCGCATGCGCGACATCCGGGAACGCGTCTCGTGACCGCCCCCCGCGCCACGCCCGAGGCCCTGCGCCGCGCCCTGGCCGATCTGGCCCTGGTGGCGTCCGGGTTCGTGCGCGGACGCGGGATGGTCGCGGCCCGCCGGAATCTCCTGGCGGCGATCACCCGGGCCAACGCGGTCCTGCGGGCGCCGGGCGGCCCGGACCTTACCGATCTGGCGGCCGCCGCCGACGCCGAGGCGCGGGCGCGTCCGGGCTTCCGGGCGGATCTGGAGGGGTGAGGATGATCCCGGGCTGGCCCTTCGACGATTTGGTGCCGTTCTCCTACGACCTGGTCGAGGTCGATCCACCTTGGTCGTTCGCCGTCTGGGGCGATCCGGTGGACTCCGACCGTCATGCCGCCGGACATTACGACCTGATGAGCCTGGCCGAGATCATGGACCTGCCGGTGCGCAAGCTGTTCTGCGGCGCCGGGCTGCTGGTGCTGTGGTGCCATCCGTCCATGCCGCGTCAGGCCCTGGCCGTGCTCGATGCCTGGAACATCCGGGAATCGACCACCGGCGTCTGGGTCAAGACCACGCGCCTCGGCACCCCGGCCATCGGCTGCGGCTATCGTCTCCGAAACAGTCACGAACCTTTCATCCTTGCGGCGGTCGGCACGCCGGATCAGGGGACACGCGCCGCCAGTTCGGTGATCGAAACCTTCGAGATCGGTCCGGAGGACCTCGGCCCGGAGGACTGGATTATTCGCACCCGGCGGCGCGAACACAGCCGAAAACCCGACGAATTGTACGAGCGGCTGGAGGCCGTTTATCCCGCCGCCCGTCGCCGATGCCGCCTGTTCGCGCGCTCGGAGCGGCCCGGCTGGGACAGTTGGGGCCGCGAGATCGACCGTTTCCCGGCACAGGAGAAATGATCATGCCCGCGAAACCGACCCGCTCCAGGTCCTCCGGCGACCGCGCCGCAGCCCTGCGCACCCTGCATGCGGCGGCGCGGGAAATGGGCCTGTCCGAGGAGACTCGGCGCGACGTGATGGAGCGCATGACCGGACTGCGGTCAGCCGCCGACATGACCGCCGCGCAGATCCGCGCGGTGCTGGACGAGTTCCGCCGGCTCGGCTGGAGCGCCGGCCGTCGCCGGATCAGCCGCCGCGCCGACGTGCGCAAGATCTTCGGCCTGTGGAAGGGGCTGGGCGAGGCCGGAGCCCTCCGCACGTCCGGATCGGCGGCCTGCCGGGCCTGGGTCAGGCGTCAGAGCGGGGTGGACGATCCGGACTGGCTGACGCCGGAGCAGGCCCGGGCCTGCATCGAGGCGCTCAAGCAATGGCTGGACCGCGAGACGTCGCGACAAACCGGGAGATGACGGCATGGACACCGATGGACTCCAAGTGACCGAGGATGGGCGGCCGACGCTCGACTGGTTGCCGGCGGACTCCCTCGTGGTGGATCGCGCTTACCAGCGGGATCTGACCGAAAAGAGCTGGACCAAAATCCGCCGGATCGGGCGCGAATTCACTTGGGCGAAGTTCGGGGCGCTCGTCGTGGCCGGGCCGGACAGGCTCGGGGACTACCATATCCTCGACGGTCAGCACCGCTGGGAAGCGGCGAAGGCGCTCGGGCTCGGCCGACTGCCCTGCGTGATCGTGCCGATCGAGGACCGTGCCGGCGAGGCCCATGCCTTCGTCGCGATCAACCGCGAGCGGTCGCAGGTTACGCCGCTCCACATGTTCCATGCCGCCGTCGCGGCGGGCGAGCCGGACAAGGTGGCGATCGCCAAGCTCCTCGAGGAGGCGGGTCTCAAGGTCGCCCGCCATCCCCAGGAAACCAAGAGGCCCCGGCGCGTCACCGCGACCGCCGCCCTGTCGGCCTGCTACAAGTCATCTCCCGACGCCCTCGCACGGGGCCTCAAGATCCTGGCCGAGGCTCAGGGGGAGGTCTCTGGCGGCCTGCGCGGCCAGACCATCAAGGCCGTGGTCTGGTTGTTGGCGGCGCACGGCGACGCCATCGACGAGGCGCGCCTGATCAAGTCGATCTCGGCCGATGAAGTGGATTTCGACAGCTGGCTCGAAACCGCCCGCACCACCCGCCAGACATTCGGTGGCAAGACGGAAATCGCCCTGCAGGCGATGATCGTGCAGGCCTACAACAAGGGCCTCCGCGAGGGCAGCCGCCTCCCCATGCCGAGAATTCGGTAACGGGATGTTGCCGGTGATTGACGACACCCGCTCTTGGCCCGTCGGGTTGCGCCGCCTAGCCGAGGTCATCGGCCCGAAGGCGGAGGGCGCCGCGCGATGAGCGTCCCCGCGCATGGCGGCGGCGCGCTCGCGGCCCAGGCCGTCGGCATGGGCTCGCCCCGACCATGACCGGTCTTGATCGTCTGCCCCACGGATTGCAGCAGCTGGCCGACGCGGCCGGCACCGAAGCGGCACTGAAGATCGCCATGGCCCGGGGCGGATCGCGTCTGCGCATTCCTCAACGGGCCGAGGGCTCGGCCATCGCCGACCTGGTCGGCATTGACGCCGCCCGCGAAATCATCAAGCATTTGGCCGACGAACGGATCGAAATCCCTCTGGCCAAGAAAATTCTTGCTTATTGGTTGAGGCGGCGCCGGGGATGGAGCCAGGAGCGGACGGCCGCGGCGCTGAAGATCTGCCGCCGGACCATGCAGTCCTGGGACAAGGACTTCGACGACACACAGCTCGATCTGTTCGAAGTCTCTTCCTGATCCCGCCGGGGCGCAGCCGTTACGCCCTCACTTTCACACCGTCAAAACTGCACGATGGTGCCTGATCGGGCGCCGAGCGCGCCCTTCGATTTATCGCGTCAGGGAGCGACCGATGCAACGGCTTCTGGACACCATCGAGACCGACCTCATCCGCGACGAAGGGCTTCGGCTGAAGCCCTATACGGACACGGTCGGCAAGCTCACCATCGGCGTCGGCCGGAACCTCGACGATGTCGGGATCTCGGACGCCGAGGCCCGCCATCTCCTGCGCAACGACATCATGGCCGCCGTCCGGGATCTGGATCGCAATATCCCGTGGTGGCGCGACCTTTCGGAGGGTCGGCAGCGGGCCCTGCTGAACATGTGCTTCAACATGGGGTGGCCGACGCTTTCCGCCTTTCGGAAGATGCTGGCCGCCCTGCGCACCGGCGATTATGACACCGCCGCCGCCGAGGCCCTGGACAGCCGGTGGGCGCGCCAGGTGGGCCAACGGGCCGATCGCATCGCCGCCGCCTTGATCCGGGAGGGCTGATCCATGCCCGCGCCCCTGATCGCCGCCGCCCTGGGCATCGCCGAGGTCGCCGCCCCGCGTCTCGCCAGATGGATCTTCGGCGGCGACGGAGAGACGGTCGCCGCGCAGGTCGTGGACGTCGCCAAGTCGGTGACCGGAGCAGACACCTCCGAGGACGCCGCCGCCGCCCTGAAGGCCAATCCGGAGCTCTTGGTCGAATTCCAGCGCCAAACCCAGACGATGGAAATCCGGCTGATGGAGGAGGAGACCAGACGCCTGGAGGCGATCAACGCCACCATGCAGGCCGAGTACGCCTCCGACGACACATACGTGAAGCGTTGGCGGCCGACCTTCGGCTACGCGATGGCCGCGACCTGGTCGTTGCAGATCCTGGGCTCGATGGGCGGAATCCTCTACGCCATCGTCGCGGTGCCCACCGAGGCGGCCATGATCCTGACCGCCATCGGCGAGGCCAACGCCGCGACCGTGCCCATGTGGGCGGTCGCGCTCTCGGTGATCGGCGTCTCGGTCTGGAAGCGCTCCGAGGACAAGAAGACCGCCGCCGGTCAGCCCGGCGGGATGGGTATCATCGGCGCGCTCGCGTCGCGGATTGGCGGAGGTGGCGGCTGATGCAGATGGACTGGCAGCAGGTCGGGGTCATCGTGACGATCTTCTTGGGCTGGAGCGCGCTGCTCGTCGGCGTCATCAAGATACTCATCGAACGCGCGGTGCGCGGGAACGACGATCGGTTCAAGCGGATCGAAAAGGACCTGGAGCGCGAAACCGAAAAGCGCCGAGACCTCGACAAGGAAATGCGCACCCTGCAAACCGATTTGCCAAGGGCCTACGTGCAGCGGGAGGACTGGATTCGGCTGGCCACCACCATCGAGGCGAAGATGGACGCCCTGAACACCAAGTTCGACGACGTGAAGGACCGGATCCATGCACGAGGTTGATCTCGAAAAGGCGCAGCGCGAGGAGACGCGCTGGAGGATCCTGAGGGCGCTGGACGCCGGGCGGCCGCTGTCCGTGTCCGAGACGGTGGTCTACCGGGCGCTGGCCGACGCCTCCCTGCCGATCTCGCCGTCGACGCTGCGGCGCGAACTGGACTATCTCCGGGACAAGGGGCTGGTCGACCTGACCGGCGAGGACGGCCCCGTCTGGGCGGCGGCGCTGACCGGCCATGGTGTCGACGTGGTCGAGTACACGGTCGCCGCCCCGGCCGGGATCGCGCGGCCGAGGAAGTGGTGGTAGCCCGATGCCGCCGCGCTCGAAGGTCGATCTCCTGCCGGACGGCGTCCGCGCCGAGCTGGAGCGCCGTCTGATCCAGGGCGGCTTCTCCGGCTATCGCGGCCTGTCCGACTGGCTGGCCGAACAGGGCTTCGAGATCTCCAAGTCGTCCCTGCATAGCTGGGGCCAGGACTTCGAGGATCGGCTCGGGGCGCTGAAAAAGGTCACCGAGCAGGCGCGGATCATTGTCGCCGAAAATCCCGATGACGATGGGTCCGTCAACGACGCCCTGATCCGGCTTGTTCAGGAAAAAGCCTATGGCGCCTTGATGGACATGGAGATCGATCCGGAAAAGATCGATCTGCCCAAGCTGATGCGGGTCATCGCGGACCTATCCAGGGCGTCGATCAGCCAGAAGCGCCTGATGGCCGAGGTGCGCAAGCGTGATTCCGAAAAGCTGGACGCCGCCGTCGCCGCCGGCGAGATCGACGCCGGTGCGGCCGCGCGGGCGCGCCGCATCATGGGGTTCGAATGATGGAGCGGTCCGCCGAAGAAACCCTGGCACCGATCATCTCCTTCCTGCCCTACCAGAAGGCATGGCTGAAGGATCCCGCGCGGTTCAAGATCGGAATGTTCTCGCGCCAGTCGGGCAAGACCTTCACCACTTGCGCCGAGATCGTCGACGACTGCATCCAGGCGGAGATCGAGGGGCGTCGCGTGCGCTGGGTCATCCTGTCGCGTGGCGAGCGCCAAGCCAAGGAGGCCATCGACGAGGCGATCAAGCCGTTCTGCAAGGCCTTCTACGAGGTCTACAACGCCCTGCTGAAAGGCAAGCAGCCGCCCGAGTTCCGCGAGTACGACTATCACGCGCCGGAAAGCGACGCCAGTTACAAGGCGCTGGAGGTCGAGTTCCCGTCCGGGTCGCGCATCACCGCGTTGCCCGCCAACCCGGACACGGCGCGGGGCTTTTCGGCCAATGTGTTCCTCGATGAATTCGCCTTTCACCAGGATAGCCGCAAGATCTGGGCGGCGCTGTTTCCCGTCGTCTCGAAGGGCGGCCTCAAACTGCGCGTGGTGTCGACTCCGAACGGCAAGGGAAACAAGTTCTATGAGCTAATGACCGGCGACGCCGGGCCGTGGAGCCGCCATGTGGTCGACGTCTACAAAGCAGTGGCCGACGGCCTCGATCGCGACATCGAGCAGCTGCGCGGCGCGCTGAACGACGAGGACGCCTGGGCACAGGAATACGAGCTCCAATGGCTCGACGAAGCCAGCGCCTGGCTGAGCTACGACCTCATCACGTCGGTCGAGCATCCGGACGCTGGCCGTTCCGAGCTCTATGGCGGCGGCCCGTGCTTCATCGGGAACGACATCGCGCGGCGGCAAGACCTCTGGGTCGCCTGGGTGTGGGAGGAAGTCGGCGACATCCTGTGGACACGGGAGATCGTCGAGCTCAGGCGCAAGTCCTTCGCCGAGCAGGATGCGGTGCTCGATGAGTTGATGCTCCGTTACCGGGTCGCACGGCTGGCGATGGATCAGACCGGCATGGGCGAGAAGCCGGTCGAGGACGCGCAGCGCCGACACGGCACGTTCAAGGTCGAAGGCGTCCTGCTGAACGGATCGCGGCCGCTGACCGTCGCGACGGTCGCCAAGCAGATGTTCGAGGATCGGCGTGTGCGGATCCCTGCCGGCAGCCCGATCCTGCGAGCCGACCTGCACAAGATCAAAAAGGTGGTGAGCGTCACGGGTCATCCCCGCCTTGTCGCCGATCGGGACGCGGACGGCCACGCCGACCGTACCTGGGCCGCCTTCCTGGGCATCGCTGCGGCCGGCGACGCCCCCGGCGAGATCGAATTCCAGTCCCTCGGCCGGTGGCGGGAGAGCACGCAGGTCGACGACTTCATCGGCGATACCGGCGACCGCAGCAGGTACGGCGACTATCTCGGAAGGTGACGGATGGCGGACGAGTCGAACAAACAGGAGCTGCTCAAGGAGATTGCCGGAATCGACCGTGATCCGCGGATCGTCACCTACGGCGGCATCCTGCGCCAGGACGACGCGACCCTGATCACGCGAGGCCGGGGCAAGGGCCTCAAGATCTACGACGAGTTGGAGCGCGACTGCCATGCCTACGCGGTGTTGCAGAAGCGCAAGTATGCCATCGTCGCCGGCGAATGGCAGGTCGACGCCGCCTCCGAGGCGCCCCTCGACGTCAAGGCGGCCGATTTGGTGCGGGCGCAGCTGGAGGCGCTGCCGTTCGATCGGATCTGCGTGGGACTGCTCGACGCGGTGCTGAAAGGGTACGCCGTCGGCGAGGTGATCTGGGAGGTCCGCAACGGGGAGATCGCGGTCAAGGAGATCAAGGACCGCGACCAGACCCGGTTCGTGTTCGACACCCAGGGCAATGCCCGTCTGCTGACCGCCGACTCCATGATGGAGGGCGAGGAACTGCCCGAGCGCAAGTTCATCGTCCATCGGTTCGGCGGCAAGGCGGGCCACCCCTACGGCCTGGGATTGGGCACCCGGCTGTTCTGGCCGGTGTTCTTCAAACGCCAGGGCATTACGTTCTGGCTCACCTTCGCCGACAAATTCGGATCGCCGACCGCCGTCGGCAAATACCCGCCGGGATCCGAACGAGACGAACAGCGGAAACTCCTGGGCGCGCTGTCGGCGCTGGCGCACGATACCGGGGTGATCATCCCCGAGGACATGCAGATCAACTTCCTCGAGGCGCAGCGTGCCGGCAGCGTGAACACCCACGAATCGCTCGCCCGCTACATGGACGAGCAAATCTCGGAGGCGGTGCTGGGCGAGACGCTCACCACCAACATCGGCACAAGCGGCTCCTACGCGGCATCGAACACCCACAACGAAGTGCGCGAGGAACTGCGCGACGCCGACGCCGACATGTTGTCGGATACCCTGAACAACACCTTGCTTACCTGGATCACCGACCTCAACCTGCCCGGCGCCACGCCGCCCAGGCTGTGGCGCTCCTATGAGGAGCCGGAGGATCTCGACAAGAAGTCCACCCGAGACAAGAACATCCGCGACATGGGGTTCCTGCCGACCCAGAAGTATATCGACGAGACCTACGGCATCGGATGGGAACCCGTGCGGTCCAAGGACCCGGCAACGCCCGAGCAGGACCCGCCACCCCCGGCCGCCGCCGCTTTCGCCGATCCCATCGAGACCGACGCCATGGATCAACTGACCGACGAGATCGACGACGCGGCCGCCCCGGCCATGGACGTGCTGATCGGCGAGATCCGCGCCATCGTCGAGCAGGCCGACAGCCTTGACGAGGTGGCCGAGCGTCTGATCCAGCTCTATCCGGACTTGGATGCCCAGCCCTTGTCCCGGGCGATGGCCGCCGCCCTGTCGCTGGCGGAGCTGCAGGGCAGGTCCGAGATCGCCAACCCGGAGATCTGAGCCATGGCCGAGCCGGAATGGGGCGGCACGCCGTTCACCGAGGCGATCGATTTCCACCGACAAAAGATCGACCTGCCGACCCGGGCCTGGACCGACCTTTGGAAAGGCCAGCATGCCCGGGCATCCGTCGTCGCCGGCGCCATTCAAGCCAATCTCGTTGCCGACTTCCACGCGGCGGTGACCCGGGCGATCGCGGAAGGCCGGACACTCGCCGACTTCCGCAAGGACTTCGACCGGATCGTGGCGGCGCGCGGATGGTCCTACAACGGCTCGCGCGGCTGGCGCTCGGCGGTGATCTACAACACCAATCTCAGGATGGCCCATTCGGCCGGTCGCTGGGCGCAGATCCAGCGGGTGCGGAAACGCCGACCGTATCTCCGCTATTCGGCGATCCTCGACGGTCGGACCCGGCCCGAGCACAAGGCGTGGCACGGCACGATCTTGCCGGTGGGTCATCCATTCTGGCAAACGGCCATGCCGCCCAACGGGTTCAATTGCCGCTGCACGGTGATCTCCGTCGGAGACAAGGACCTGGCGCGGCGCGGCTGGTCGGTGAGCGATCCGCCGGACCTGGAAACCGAGACGAGGGTGCTCAATACGCCGGACGGCAAGGTGAAAACCCGGGGCGTCAAGGGGATCGACACCGGCTTCGACTACAACGTCGGCGAGGCCGGATACGGGCGCGGCGCCGACCTGGTTGCGCAGGAGCGGCACGGCGCCTGGGAGGCGCTGTCGGCGCCCGGCGGCGACAAGCCGGCCCGGCCCGGCCCGCTGGCCTCCGTCAAGCCAAAGGCGTCCCTCGGACCGCGCGCCAAGGACGAAGCCACGTTGCGCCAGGCGCTCCGGCAGGCGATCGGCGGCGAGGAGGCGGTGATCACCGATCCGGTCGGCGGTCGTGTCCAGCTTGGCCAGGCGATCGTCGATCACATGGTCGCCGACCCGAAGCGGATGGACGGGCGGGAGGCGCTCTTTCCGTTGATTCCGGAACTGATCGGGACGCCGGCCGAGATCTGGGTCGGCTTCGCGACCAGTTCGGTGTCCGGCCGCGTCGCGCTCCGGCGGCGCTATGTCCGTCTGTTCGATCTGGGAAAGGATCGTGCCGTCGGTCTGGTTGCCGACCTGGACGGCGGACGGTGGTCCGGGATCACGTTCTATCGGGGCAACGCACGCGGTCTGGCCAATCTGAGATCGGGCCTGCGCATCTACACGGAGTGATCCCGGGGAGAGAGCCGTCCGGTCGCCGTCCCGGCCGTGGCGCCCGGCGACGGTGATCGGGGAACGGCCCCACCGTCGCCTGCCCGATCAGCATAGCAAATCATCCTCGCCCGTGGAAGCCCCGTGGCGGCCGACCAGGCACCGGAGACCCATCCTGCCCGGGACGTCACGCTCGCCCGTGGAAGCCCGTTTAAAACCCGTTTAACGGACGCCTCAAGGGAGGGGGATACCGACACGGCCGCGGGTGTTGCCGGAATCGCCCGATCCGCGGTATGGAGAAGGGATTCCGATCCCCCCTCCGGGGCGTAGCCGTTACGCCCTTATTCGCCTCCCCGCGCCCTGGGAAGATGCCCGCCACGGGATCACCCCACGCGGAGGCGGCAGTGGCAGGCAAGAGCGCTCCCACGACGATCGAGATTTTCCGGCCCGGGACGCACACGTCCATGGCCGGCGACGCGCTGGCGTTCTCCGAGTCCGACCTGCGGGCGACGGCCGACGGCTACAATCCGGCGATACACGAAGCACCGATCGTCATCGGCCATCCGGCGCACGACATGCCGGCCTACGGCTGGGTCGCCGACCTCGCCTTCGCCGACGGCGGCCTGCAGGCCACCCCGCGCCAGGTCAATCCGGAATTCGCCGAGATGGTGAAGACCGGCGCCTTCAAGAAGGTCTCGGCGGCGTTCTACACGCCATCCTCGAAAGGCAACCCGGCGCCCGGCGCGTACTACCTCCGTCACCTCGGGTTTCTCGGTGCCCTGCCGCCGGCGGTGAAGGGCCTCAGGCCGGCGACCTTCGCCGACGATGACGACGGGGTGGTCACCATCGAATTCGGCGATGTCGCCGACGTCACCGTCGGCTGGTCCCTGAAGGATATCGGCCGTCTGTTCCAGCGACTGCGCGACTGGATCGTCGAAACCGACGGCGCGGAGAAGGCCGAGCAGATCCTGCCCTCCTGGTCGATCACGCAGATCATCGATGACGGAGCGACCGTCAAGGCCGAAGCCGACAAGGACGAGGCGCCCTCGTTCTCGGAGCCGGAACCGAAACCCCAATCGAAGGAGTCCGCCGTGAACAGCGCCGAAGACATCGCCAAGCGCGAAGAGGACCTGGCCGCCCGCGAAGCCGCGTTCGCCGAGAAGGAAGCCGTCGCCCGCCGGGCCGACAACGAGGCCCTGCTCGACGGCCTGATCGCGGATGGGCGGCTTCGCCCGTCCGACAAGGTCGGTCTGGCCCAATTCATGGAAGGACTCGACCACGCCGAGACCGCGCGGTTCGGCGAGGGTGACGCCGAGGCGGATATGACACCGCTCGGCTTCTTCCGCGACTACCTCGGCAAACTGCCGAGGATCGTCCATTTCGGCGAGCTCGCCGACGGCGACGGCGCGGCCTCCCCGGAGGCGGACAATGGAGAGGAGATCGCCAAGGCGGCCGTGGCCTTCCAGGAAGAGCAGGCCGCGAAGGGTGTCGTGGTCAGCACCATCGATGCCGTCGACCACGTGACGAAGGGAGCGAAGACATGAACGAGTTCGGCCTCATCCGTAACCATACCTCCGCCGCCGCCATCCTGCCGCGCCGGATCATCGCCTTCGGCGCGACCGACGGCGCGGTCCAACAGGGCGGGGCGTCCTCCGACCCGCTGATCGGCATCTCCGGACCGCGCGGCGCGGCGGCGGCCGGCGAGCGGATCGACGTTTACCGCGACGGCATTCGCGACGTCGAGTACGGCGGTGGCATCACGCAGGGCGATCCGATCACGTCGGATGCCGACGGCAAGGCCGTGGCGGCCGCTCCCGCCGCCGGCGTCGCGGCGCGGATCGTCGGTTTTGCCGAGGTCTCCGGCGTCTCCGGCGATATCGGATCGGTGAGCATCCACCTCGGCCAGGTCCAGGGCTAACCCCAGAACATAAGGAGACGGCTTCGATGCCCGCCTATGAGCAGTACACCGAGGACGCCACCCTGACCGCCATCGCAATCGCCTACAGCAATCCGGCCTACGCGCTGATCGCCGACAAGGTGCTGCCGCGCAAGCCGGTCGACGATCTGTCCTACCGGTACACGGTCTATCCGGAGGCGCGGCACTTCACGGTGCCGGACACCCGCATCGGCCGCCGCTCCAGCGTGCGCACCATCGAACTCGAAGGTGACGAGGTCTCCAGCAAGTGCGAGGACTACGGCCTCGGCATCCCGCTCGACAACGACACCATTATGAAGGCCGAGAAGAAGGGGCGCGACCCGCGCAAGGACGCCGTCGCGCTGTCCGCCAATCTGATGCTGCTCGACCGGGAGGTCCGCGTCGCCGACTTGGCGTTCGACGCCGCCAACTACCATGCCAACCACAAGGTCCAACTGGCCGGGACCGACCAGATCTCGGATTACCACAATTCCGACCCGATCAATCTCCTCAAGGAAATGCTCGACGGGTGCTTCATGCGGCCGAACAGGCTTGTTCTCGGCCATACGGCGTGGTCTTCCCTGTCGTCGCATCCGGCCATCGTCGCCTCGGTCAACCGGAATGCCGGTGACAAGGGCATCGCCACCCGTCAGGCCGTCGCGGACCTGTTCGAGGTCCAGGAAGTGCTGGTCGGCGTCGGCCGCGTCAACGTCAACAAGCCGGGCCAGGCGGCGAACATCGGTCGGATCTGGGGCAACCACATCGCCGGCCTGTTCATCGACGAAACCGTGACGCCGGATACGGGCGGCATGACCTTTGGCCTGACCGCCCAGTACGGCGGCCGGGTCGGCGGCACCAAGCCGTTGGACATCGGGCTGCGCGGCGGCCTGATGGTCCGCGCCGGCGAAAGCGTCGACGAGGTCATCATCGCCAAGCGCGCCGGATTCCTCATCGAAGACGCCGTCCAGGAGTGAGCCATGAAGAGCTACGTCCTGCGGGGAGAGACCCCGCTTCGGTTCGACGGCGGCCGTTATCGGGAGGGAGATCCCGTCGAGGCCGAAGAGGCCGCCGTCGCCCATCTCGTCGCATCCGGTCGGCTGATCGAAAGCGAGGCCACGCTCATCGGCTCGAGCGTCCTGCCGGCCGAGATGGCGATCGGCGAGGGCCTGACCATCCAGCTGGGCGACCTGGTCGCCTACGCCCAAGGCGCGGCCGGCATGAGCGTCGCCGAGTGGAACGCACGCGCGGAAGACGCGATCGAGGCCAGTCTCGCGGAGGCGCTCGAACTGTTGAAAGCCGTCCTGCGGGCGGGAAAAGCCGTCCTGCGGGCGGGACAGGACAAGGGCGGCAAGCCCAACGTCAAGGATGTGGAAAAGATCCTGGGCCGCGACATCAGCGCCGAGATCCGCGATCGGGCATGGGCCGCCATCGAGGGGTGGTCCACGTCGCCCGCGTGACCCTGGAAAAACCCGGCACGTCAGCCCCGAACGGTTCGGCCACAGGGGCTTCGGAGGTGCAAGCCCTGGAGACACGATGACCTACGCGACCCAACAGGATCTGATCGACCGCTTCGGCGAGGACGAACTCATCCAGATTTCCGACCTGGCCGACCCGCCGTTCGGCGCGATCGACGCGATCGTGGTGGCAAGGGCCCTGACGGACACCGACGATCTGATCGACGCCTATCTGACCAGGCGTTACCGGCTGCCACTCGCCGAGATCCCGCGCCGTTTGGTCAAGGTCGCGGCCGACATCGCGCGCCATCACCTGCACAAGGACCTGCCGACCGAGACCGTCGAGAACAACTTCAAGGAGGCGATGGCTTTCCTGCGCGACGTGGCGGCCGGCAGGGCCGAGGTGGACATTGCCGGCGAGGATCCGGCGCCGCCGGAACGGCTGGGCGTGGAAGCGGTCGGGTCCGGGCGGACCTTCTCGGCCGAGACGCTGAGGGATTACTGACGTGGCCGGCGTGCATCAGACCATCGACTTGGACGACGCGGACCTGCGCGAGGCCTTGGCCCGGCTCGACGGCGCCCTCCGGGACATGACCGAACCGATGGACGCCATCGGCGCGGCCCTGGTCGCCTCGACGCCGCTGCGGTTCGAGGATCAGGCCGGGCCGGACGGCGAACCCTGGGCGCCATGGTCGGAGGAGTACGCCCGTCGGCGCCGGCGGAAGGATCCGGACGCGCGGCTGCTACAGCTCTTCGGGCATCTGCGCTCCTCGCTCACCCACGATCCGGGGCGGGACAGCGTTACCTACGGCTCCAACCTCGTCTATGCGGCGGTCCAGCAGTTGGGCGACGCGCATATCCCCGCCCGGCCATACCTGGGAATCGACGACGACGACCGGGAAATGATCGCCGAAACGCTCAAGGCCTGGATCGCCGAGGTTCTGCAATGACGACGCCGATCCAGCTGCGCGACCAGGTGGTCGCCGACCTGAAGACGGTGTTCCCGAATATCAGGCGGCGCATCGAGGGACACGACGGCCGCATCGATGTCGCGGCCGTCGAGCGTTGGGTACGGACAAGACAGGGCATTCGCGTCGCGGTCCTCGGGGCGCGACGCGTCGCGCCGGTCGGCGACGGAGAATGGGACATCGACTGGCAGATCGCCGCCTACGCGATCGCCCCCGACTCCGACAAGGCGTCCATGATGGCCGTCGGCGTGGTGATCGACGCGGCCGACAACCAGCGCGCCCTCGACAACGTGTTTCCGCCGAAGGATCTGCGCTGCGACAACCTGCATTCGAGCGCCCTCGAGAAGATGGGCGTGACGATCTGGGGGGCGACCTGGACCCAGGCAATCCGCGTCGGCTCCAACGTCTTCGCCGCCGACGGGGCGATGCCGAGCGCCCTGTATGTCTCCATGTCGCCCGACATCGGCCTCGAGCACAAGGACGACTATCGTGACGTGGTCACCGGGGAGGCGCCGGATGTTTGACGACATGCTCGCCCGCCTGACCGATGCCGAGCGCCGCATCGCGAACGTGATCCGTATCGGCACCGTATGGACCGCCGATTACGCCGCCGCGACGGCGCGCGTGCGGATCGGCGACATCGTCACCGCGCCCATGCCCTGGCTGACGACGCGCGCCGGTGGCGACCGGTCGTGGTGGGCCCCCGAGGTCGGCGAGCAGGTACTGGTGCTGGCGCCCTCCGGCGAACTCGCCCAATCGGTCGTGCTGCCATCGATCTATGCCACGGCCGCACCGGCACCGGCGGCCTCGGCCGGCGTGACGCGTGCCGTCTGGGGCGACGGGCTGATCATCGAACACGATCGCGCCGCCAAACTGACCCGTATCAATGCGCTCGATTCCGGCGGCACCCTCGTCCTGGAAGCCAAGAACATCGTCCTTCGCTCGGGTGAGGACGGCTACTACCACCTGGACCACGCCGGATATGCCGCCCGGATTACTCATATGGGCGGCGCCAACTTCGAGACCGACAACTGGAAGACCGGCGCGACCGTCGTCGGCAATCCGGATCAGGGCTTCAACCCGCCGGAAGTTCTCACCCCGGAGGAATGACCATGACCAAGACCTATGCCGTGCAACAAGACACGCCCCGCCTCGGAAAGGCCGGAACCACCGTCGTGATGACGCGGCGCCAGGCCAAGTATTGGGTCCGGGCCGGCGTGCTGGCCGAGGCCGACAAGACGAAGACCGGCAAGACGAAGACGTAGGGCCGCGCATCCTCGATGAGCATCCAGGGCATGAGCAACACCAGCGGCAAGGCGCTCGACGGACTGGACCACCTGTACCAGTCGATCCGCGACATTCTGACCACGCCGATCGGCACGCGGGTGATGCGCCGCGAGTACGGATCGCGCCTGTTCGACCTGATCGACCGGCCGACCGAGCCCGGGCTACTCATCGAGGTCCATGCCGCCGTCGCCGAGGCCCTGGACCGCTGGGAACCCCGCTTCCGGCTCACCTTCGTCTCCGCCACGTTCGCCACCGCCGGTCAAGTGTCCATCGACCTGCGCGGCGTGCTGCTGGAGTCCGGCCGCGAGATCACACTCGAAGGGGTGGTCGCATGAGTCGGTACGACGACGTCGACCTCTCCGCCCTCTCCGCGCCCAACGTGGTGGAGGAGCTGTCCTATGAGGCCATCCTCCAGGACATGAAGGACGATCTGGTCGAGCGGGATCCGGATTTCACCGCCGATGTTCTGGAGAGCGATCCGGCGGTGAAGATCCTCGAGGTGGCGGCCTACCGCGAGCTGCTTCTGCGCCAGCGGGTCAACGACGCGGCGCGGGCCGTGATGCTTGCCTATGCCAGCGGTGCCGATCTCGAGAATCTGGCGGCGAACATGCATGTGACGCGTCAAGTGGTCGACCCGGGCGATCCGGACGCTCTGCCGCCGGTCGATCCCACCTTTGAGTCCGACGCCCGTTTGAGGGCCCGGGTGCAACTGGCCATGGAAGGCCTGTCGACCGCCGGTCCGGATGGGGCCTATGAGTTTCATGCCTTCTCGGCCGATACGCGCGTCGCCGACGTGGACGTCGATTCCCCCGCGCCGGGCGAAGTCCTGGTGACCGTGCTGTCGACCGATGGAGACGGCGTGCCGGCCCAGGACCTGTTGGACATCGTGGCGGCGGCGCTCAACGACAAGGACGTGCGACCGCTGACCGACCAGATCACCGTTCAGGCGGGCGCCAAGATCGATTACATCATCGATGCGACCCTAACACTCTACGACGGCCCCGACGCCGAAGTGGTGCGCCAGGCCTCCGAGGACGCGGTTACCGTCTTCGCCGCCGACCAGAAACGCCTTGGCGAGCCGGTCACCATCGACGGGTTGCACAAGGCCCTGCGTGTGGCCGGCGTCAAGAAGGTGACCCTCACGGCGCCCGTGGACGACGTGACGCCGACCTCGGTCGAGTTCGCCAACGCCACGTCGATCACCGTCACGGTGGAGGCATAGATGGCCACCATGCTGCCCCCCAACGCCACCGAGCCCGAACGCACTCTCGACGCCACCGTCGCGCGGATCTCCGACGTCGGCGTGCCCAATGCCGACCTGTGGAACCCGAAGACCTGCCCGGTGGCCCTGTTGCCCTGGCTCGCCTGGGCCCTATCCGTCGACTATTGGAATCCGGTCTGGCCGGACGCCACCAAACGCAAGGTGATCGCCGCATCTTTCGATGTGCATCGGGTCAAGGGGACGATCGGAGCGCTGGAGCGCGCCCTCGAATCGTTGCAGTTCGACGCGGTGGACGTGTCCGAGTGGTTCGATTTCGACGGCGATCCGTACACCTTCCGTGTCGACGTTGAGCTCAGTTCACGCGGCTTGACCACGTCGGAAGCCGCCGACATCGCCGCCGTCATCGGGCGCGCCAAGAATGTCCGGTCCTGGCTCGATCGCCTGCGGATCTGGTTGACCAATAAATCCACGGTGCCGGCCATCGGCGCGGTCACCAACTCGGGCGCCGAAGTCACCATCCATCCGCTGCTGGTGGCCGAGATCGACGTCGCCGGGCCGGCGCCGATCTGGGCGGCGGCGACTTACGCCGACCATGTCGTCGCGATCTACCCGCAGTGAGGCATTGATGGCCGACTACTTCACCCTTCTCACCAACGCCGGCGCCGCCGCCCTGGCCAACGCCGCCGCCACCGAGACGCCTCTGGTGCTGGCCGAGCTGGCGGTCGGCGACGGCGGAGGCGAGGCGGTCGCGCCGGTGGAAACCCAAACGGCGTTGGTCAACGAGACCTGGCGCGGCGCCGTCGGTCAGGTCTACGTCGACGGGGACAACCTCAACTGGATCGTGGTCGAGGCGGTGGTGCCGCAAACCGTCGGTGGCTGGTACGTCCGCGAGATCGGCCTGTTCGACGCCGCCGCCAACCTGGTCGCCGTGGCCAAGTATCCGGAGACGTATAAAGCGGCACTGGCCGAAGGGACGGCCTCCGACCTGCTGATCCGCATGGTGCTGCAGGTGTCGAACACCGGAGACGTCACCATCCTGGTCGATCCGACCCAGGTGATGGCGACCCAGCAGTACGTGTCCAACCGCATCGCCCAGCACGTTGCCGACGCGGACCCGCACCCGGCCTACGTGGTGCCGAGCGCCACCACCGAGCAGCAGGGCAAGGTGGAGTTGGCGACGGTCGCCGAGGCGCGCGCCGGCGTGGACACCGAGCGCGCCGTGACCCCGGCCGGGCTGGCGGCGGCGGTTTCCAGGCTGGCCCTGCTACGCAAGCAGTTGCTGTTGAATTCGTTGCTGGATGCCATGCACGAGGGCACGGCCCTGCGGGTGCTGGACGCCGTGGCCGATCCGTTCGCGGACACCGGCAAGATCGACGCCGGAGCGTCCAGCGGCTACGTCCACGACGCGGCGGGTGCATACATCGAAGCAGGATCAAATGGTTACACATCCGATCTTTGCATGAGCGGCACCGCGTCCGCCAGCAAATCGTATAGCTCGAATGTCCCCGCCAATGCGGTTGACAACGACAGCAACACCTATTGGGGGTTGGACCTTGCATCTAATTCGACAGAGTGGTGGCAATATGACTTCGGTGCCGGAAGCGCACAAATTGTCCGAAGACTGCGTATCCAGACCAAACAGTATCCTGGCCCCGCCTCGGCCCTGAAGAACTTCTCACTCCGCGCTTCCAATGATGCAACGTCGTGGACGGCACTTCTTACGGCAACCGCGCCAGATGTAGCCGACTTCACCTGGCTCGAATGGGATTTCATCAACGATAACTCCTACCGTTATTACCGCATCGAGATGACCGATTCCTACCATTCGCAGGGAGACAGGGCTTTCCGCGAGGTCGAGATGATGGGCTACATCCCCCCCGGCGACATGAATTTGGTCTCCGTCTCCCACGAGGCCAGCGTCGAGCCCCACGTCGGCTACCTGCTGGGCATCATCGAGCCGATCGACGCGGTGACCTACGGCACCGACGTGA
>JANQIL010000146.1 GCA_028282245.1 Magnetospira sp. | reverse complement strand
TGAGTCCCATCCGTTGGCTGAATCGAACCACCAGATCAATAGCTTAGTGGATCGGATCCAACGCTTGGTACCCAAGCTTTGGATCCGATCCACTAGCCGAGGCGGCGGGGTCGTCGACGAAAACCAGCCTCTGCGGGCCGGGACCGGACCGGATACCGAAAGCGCCAGCCGAGATGTTAGCCGGTTGCTTTTACGACTTATTTCATGCCCACGAATTTCTCCAGCCAGTGGATGTCGTAGTCGCCGTTCACGAAGTCCGGATTGGCGACCAGGCGCTGGTGGAGCGGGATGGTCGATTTGATGCCGTCGATGACGTATTCCTCCAGGCAGCGCCGGAGCCGCATCAGGCATTCGTTTCGGTTGGCGCCATGCACGATCAGCTTGCCGATCATGGAGTCGTAATAGGGCGGAATCGCGTAACCCGAGTAGATCGCCGAATCCACCCGCACACCCAGGCCGCCCGGCGGGTGATAGTCGCCGACCCGGCCCGGCGACGGCTGGAAGGTGTCCGGGTCCTCGGCGTTGATCCGGCATTCGATGGCATGGCCGGAAAAGCGCAGATTGTCCTGGGTGTAGCCCAGCGGTGCCCCGGAGGCGACGCGGACCATCTCGCGCACCAGGTCGAGGCCGCAGATCATTTCGGTGACCGGGTGCTCGACCTGTAGCCGGGTGTTCATCTCGATGAAGTAGAATCCGCCGTTCTCGTAGAGGAACTCGATGGTGCCGACACTGCGGTAGCCGAGCTTGCGGATGGCCTCGGCGGCGACGTGGCCGATCTCGTTGCGCTGGCTCCAATTGAGGGCCGGCGACGGGGCCTCCTCGAGCACCTTCTGGTGGCGCCGTTGCAGCGAGCAATCGCGTTCGCCCAGGTGCACCACGTTGCCATGCAGGTCGGCCAGGATCTGGACCTCGATGTGGCGTGGCCGGGACAGGTATTTCTCGATATAGACTTCCTCGTTTCCGAACGACGACATGGCCTCCGTCCTGGCCACCTGCCAGGCGTTCTTGAGGTCGGCCCGGGTCTCGGCGACCTTCATGCCGCGTCCGCCGCCGCCGGCCGCCGCCTTGATCAGCACCGGAAAGCCGATGTCGTGGGCGATGTGCATCGCCTCGTCGACCGTCTCCACCGCGCCGTCGGAGCCGGGAACGACGGGAATGCCGGTTTCCAGGGCCGCCCGCTTGGCGGCGATCTTGTCGCCCATCATGCGGATGTGGTCCGGCGACGGGCCGATGAACGTGAAGCCGTGTTCCTCGACCATGGACGCGAAATCGGCGTTCTCCGACAGGAACCCGTAGCCCGGATGGATGGCGTCGGCCCCGGTGATGGTGGCGGCCGACAGGATGGCGGGAATGTTGAGGTAGGATTCCCGGGCCTGCGCCGGGCCGATGCAGACCGCCTCGTCGGCGAGGCGCACGTGCATGGCGTCGGCGTCGGCCGTCGAGTGGACGGCGACGGTCCGAATCCCCATCTCCTTGCACGCCCGATGAATGCGGAGCGCAATTTCGCCGCGGTTGGCGACCAGGACCTTCTCGAACATCTGCGCGGTCCGCCTCGATTACTCGATGATCATCAGGGGCTCGTTGAACTCCACCGGCGACCCGTTGGCGACCAGAATGCGGCTGACGCGGCCGCCGCGCGGCGCCGAAATCGGGTTGAAGACCTTCATCGCCTCGATCAGCAACACGGTTTGGCCCTCGGTCACCTGATCGCCGACCCGCACGTAATGGTCCGCTCCCGGCTCCGGCGACGTATAGACCACGCCGACCATCGGCGACCGCAGGGTTCCCGGGTGGTCGGCTCCGTCGTCCGGAGCGGCGGACGCGGCGGCCGGGGGCGCGGCGACCGGCAGCGGCACGGCGCCGCTCGGCGCGACGTTGCGGGCGACGCGAATTTTCAGATCCTGAACGCCGTACTCGATTTCCGTCAGCCCGGTTTCGTCGAGCAGTCCCGCGAGGGTCCGAATGAGGTCTGGGTCGATGTCTTTGCGGTCGTCTTGGCTCATGGTCAGGATCAGGACTCCGTGGTGTGGGCCTGGACATCCCGCCGCGCGAGCGCATCCAGGGCCATCTCGTAGCCCTGGATGCCGAACCCGCAGATCACTCCCCAGGCGGCCTGCGACACATAGGAATGGTGGCGGAACGGTTCGCGGCGGTGGATGTTCGACATGTGGACCTCCACCGTCGGCAGGTCGACCGCCCGCAGGGCGTCCATGATGGCGATCGAGGTATGGCTGTAGGCGGCGGGATTGATGACGATCGCCTCGAAGGTCGCCGACGCCTGCTGAATCCAGGTGATCAGCTTGGCCTCGTCGTTGCTCTGGCGGCAGGTGACCTCCAGGCCGAGGGCATGCCCATGCTCGACGCAGCGGTCCTCCACCTGGGCCAGCGTGTGGGGGCCGTAGACCTCCGGCTGGCGTGTGCCCAGCATGTTCAAGTTCGGACCATTCAGGACGAGAACCCGCATCGCTTTTCCCGATTCCCCGTGACAGAAAGGGTTATAGCACGCGGCCGTTTCGGCGCAACGCGCATCTTCGGCGGCGGTTCGGGACGCGGCGGCCGGTTCGCCGAGGGTCGGTCAATGCCGGTCGAGCAGGCCCTCGAGCCACCGCAGGCGCTGCTCGTGCTGATCGATCTCGTGATCGAGCCACGCCAGCAGGTAGCCTGAATCGTCGGCGTGATGACCACGCAGGTCCTCAAGGCGGGCCAGTTCGGTTTCACAGACCTCGCACAACATCTCGATCTGGTCGCGCCGGTCGGCGTCGGCCAGCAGATGCATGAACCGGAACTTCAGGGCGATGATCAGGTTGTTGAGTTCGTTGGTCCCGGACCGCAGATTGGCGGTCAGCAGGATGCGCAGTTCCTCGCGTCCCTTGTCGGTCACCGCCAGGGTGGCGTTGTCCTCGAGGCCGCTGCCGTCGAGCGCCTCGACCAACCCCTCGTACTTCAGCAGCTCGATCGAGGATCCCATCAGGTCGAGCGACGGCCCGGTGATGCGGCTGATGAAATGGCGGGTCGCGGTGGCCAGCGCGGCATAGGACACCGGCCCCTGGGCGAGGGTCCCGAGCGCGCACAGGCGCGTCGCTTCCTTCGGGGTCAGTGTGTTGTCGGCGTACATTCCAGCGGGCCTCGCAACTGCAAAATACTCTCATCCAGTTTACCGGATGGCGATCCGGCGGTCCATGCGGATTTTATCATTCCACGGGTCGGACATTGGGGGCGGGCGGCGCGCTTTCAAGACTTGTGGCGGGGCTTGATTTCGGAACGGGAATGGTCGATCGTGAGGAGTCCGCCGACACCGGATTTCATGGCCTTCTGGTGCGGTTTCGGAGGCCTTGAATGACCCTGCCAGGTTCCGACCAGACCATTGCGCGCCGGCCCGGCGACCGGTTTCTCGCCTTCGCCTTCGCGGCGGGCGACCTGTTGCTCGAGGTCGATTCCCATGGCGTCATCGTGTTCAGTCGCGGCACGTCGCCCCGCCTGCTCGACCGCGATCCGGCGGAGCTGGACGGCAAGCCGCTCGCCGACGCCGTGGTCCCGGATCAGCGGCGGTCGGCCGAGGAACTGCTCAATCGCCTGCGCGAGACCGGACGGGTGCGCGAGGTCGCCATCGATCTTCAGAGCCGCGACGGCGCGCCGCGACGGTTCGCGGTGTCCGGCATCCTGCTGCCCGATCACGGCGGCGTCTGCAATCTGGTGCTGTCGCGGCGGCATTTCGCGTCGGTCGGGATCGACAGGACCGAGATGAGCGCCGAGGAATTCGGCGACGAGGTGCGGCGCGCGCTGACCAAGGGCCGGCAGATCGGCCAGGACTACAACCTGTCGCTGGTCGATATCGGCGCGGCCACCAAGGCCCAGGGCCTGGACGGCGAGGTGGCGCGGGAATACGAGGCGGCGGCCATGGAGGCCCTGCGGGCCTGGGCGGTTCCGGATGGTCCGCTGGCCCGGCTCGACGACGGCAAGATCGGCCTGTTGCACGATTCCGATATCCCGAGGGGCAGCCTGGGGCGACGCGTCAACGACCTGATCCGCAACCTGACCGGCCGCGCCGATCTGACCGTTCAAACGGCCACCATCGACGCGGCGGCGGCCGGCCTGAGCGAGGCCGACGTGTCCAAGGCCCTGACCTATACGATCAAGCGGTTCATGGACGATGGAGTCGAGAACCTGGACGGGGGCAGCCTCACCGATGGCTATCAGGCCGCGATGGCCAGCAACCTGGAGCGCGTGCAAAGCATCCGCTGCATCATCGACAGCTCCAATTTCACGCTCTATTTCCAGCCCATCGTCGATCTGCACCGTTGGTCGCTGCACCATTTCGAGGCCCTCGCGCGCATCCGCCAGGGCGACGACCTGGTGCCGCCGGGCGCCGTGATCGGCTTCGCGGAAGAGGTTGGAATTATAACGGAATTCGATCAGAAGGTGTGTCGGAAGTCGATCGCCACGCTCCGCGACAACGACCACATCCCGGTGACCGCGCGAATCGCCATCAACCTGTCCGGCCGCTCGGTGATGAACCGGGCCTTCATGGGTCGGATGATCTCTCTCCTGCGCGAAAACGAGGATATCTGTCCGCGGCTTCTGGTCGAGGTCACCGAGTACACCGAAATCAAGGACTTGGCGGCCGTCAACAAGACCCTCAACGAGGTCCGGATGCTGGGATGCGAGGTGTGCATCGATGATTTCGGGGCCGGCGCCGCCACCTTCCAATATTTGGCCGGGCTCAAGGTCGACTACGTCAAGATCGATGGCCAATACATCCGCGACGCCTTCACCAAGCCGGAGGGGCGGCCGTTCCTGAAGGCCATCGCCGGGCTGTGCAACGACCTGAAGATCCGGACCATCGGCGAAATGGTCGAGGACGAGAAGACCGTCTGGCTGCTGCGCGATCTCGGCGTCGACTACGCCCAGGGCCACTACTTCGGCAAGGCGGAACCGGACCAGCGCGGGTTCCGGCTGCGCAAGGGACCGAGGATCAGCACCTTTTGATGCGAAATCGGAACGAAGAGTTCGGATTTCGTTTCATGTAACGCCGCCCGCCGATCGGCGCCGGGGTCAAGCGGGACTTCGCTTTCCGATCGCGGCCAATTTCGTTACAACGAAGGCATGCGACGCCGACGCTGGACATCGAGCCGCGCGCTCAAGTGGTGGCGCAGGATCCTGCGCAACGATCTCCTGCTGCTTGCCCTGCTGGCAATCGTGGTGGGCGGCGTGGTGGGCGGGGCGGTGATCCTGTTCCGCGAGGGGATCGCGGCCCTCCAGGCCCTGGGCTACGGATCACGGAGCGAGTTCCTGGCCGAGCAGGCGCGCCTGCTGCCCGATTGGCGGGTGGTCGCGGTGCCGACGGCGGGCGGCCTCTTGGTCGGGCTGATCCTGCGTTTCGTGATGCCGCGCCGGCGCGCCGAGGGGGTGGCCGACGTCATCGAGGCCTGCGCCACGCGCGGCAGCCGGATGTCGCTCAGGTCCGGACTCGGCGCCGCCCTGGCCAGCGTGACGGCCTTGGGGTCCGGCGCCTCGGTCGGCCGCGAGGGGCCGGCGGTGCACCTCGGCGCCACCTTGGGCGCCTGGATCGCCGAGCGCCTGCGCCTGACCCGGTCGCTGTCGCGCACCCTGCTCGGCTGCGGCGTGGCGGCGGCCGTCGCCGGGTCGTTCAACGCGCCGATCGCCGGTGCCCTGTTCGCCAACGAGGTCGTGGTCGGTCATTACGGCCTGACCGCCTTCGCGCCGATCGTCGTCGCCAGCCTGACCGGAACCATCCTGTCGCGCGCGTATTACGGCGATTATCCGGCTTTTTCGGTGGCCGAGAGTCCGATCAATTCGTTGGTCGAGTTCCCCGCCTTCGCCGGGCTCGGGCTGGCCTGCGGCCTGCTCGCGGTCTTGTTCATCGAGCTGACCCGCGCCGTCGAGGAGACGGTCGGCCGGACTCCGCTGCCGCCTTGGCTGCGTCCGGCCATCGGCGGCTTTCTGGTCGGCATCCTCGCGCTGTGGGTGCCGGAGGTGCTGGGGGTCGGCTACGGCACCACCCATGCCGCGCTACAGGAGCGGTTCGGCCTCGGACTGCTGGTCGGGCTGATGGCCGCCAAGCTGCTCGCCACCTCGGTCTGCCTGGGTTGCGGAATGGCCGGCGGGGTGTTCAGCCCGTCCCTGGTCATCGGCGCGCTGGCCGGCGGCGCCTACGGAATCGCGATGGTGGGGATGCTGGGCGACCTGTCGTCGGGCGGCGGCGCCTACGTGCTGACCGGCATGGGCGCGATGGCGGCGGCGGTGCTCGGCGCGCCCATCTCGACCACCCTCATCATTTTCGAGATGACCGGTGATTACACCCTCACCATGGCGGTAATGCTGGCCTCCGTCACCTCCTCGGTGGTTGTCCGGCAATGGCACCACGCGTCGTTTTTCCATGCCCAACTGGCGCGTCGCGGGCTCGATCTTCGGGGCGGCTTCGCGGCCGCGCTGTTGCGCGACGAGACGGTGGCCCGGGTCATGAAGGCGGAGGCCGAGGTGGTCACCGAGGACATGTCGTTGCGCGACCTGCGGGTGTCCCTGCAACTGTCCAAGGTGGGCGAGTTGTTCGTCGTCGACGGCGATGGCCGGCTGATCGGGACCATCACCCTGTCCGACCTCGACGAGGCAGCGTTCGATCCCGGTCTCGATCCGCTGATCGTGGCCGGTGACGTGGCGCGCCGCGATCCGCCGGTTCTGTTCCCCGACGACGATCTGGGACGGGCGCTGGAGGTGATGCGGACCCGTGGCGAGGAGACGGTCGCCGTGATACGGCGCGACGGACGCGAATTCGTCGGCTTGGCCCGGGCCTGCGACGTGATGGAGGCCTACAACCGCCGTTTGATCGAGGCGCGGGCGGAGGAACGCGGCGAGCGGCGATTCTGAGATCGGGCTTCGGCCGCTTATTCGAACGGCGCCTCCGCCAGCACCTGGAGAAACCGGTCGCGCCAGTGATCGAGCGTGTTGCCGCGCAGAACCCCGATCATCTCGGCGTAGCGGTCGAGCCGCTCCTCCTGCGGCATGTCGAGCGCCTGGGCGATGGCCTCGGCGGTGCTTTCGTAGTCGAACGGGTTGACGATCAGCGCCCCGCAATCCAGTTCCCGCGCCGCGCCGGCGAATCGCGACAGGATCAGCACCCCGGGGTCCTTGGCGTCCTGGGCGGCGACGTACTCCTTGGCCACCAGATTCATGCCGTCGCGCAACGGGGTGACCAGCCCGGCCCGGCTTTTTCGGTAGAAGACCGCCAGGTCCTGCCGCTTGAAGCTCTGATTGAGGTAGTTGACGGGCACGAAGTCGAAATCCGCCAGACGGCCGTTGATCCGCCCGGCCTCGGACTCGAGGGCGCGGGTGATCTCCTGGTATTCCGGGACCTCGGCGCGCGACGGCGGCGCGATCTGGGTCAGCTGCACCTTGCCGCGATAGGCCGGGCGGGTTTCCAGGAACCGCTCGAAGGCCTGGAACCGCTCGACGATGCCCTTCGAGTAGTCCAGCCGGTCGACTCCGATCACCCGCTGGATGCCGTGCGAGGTGGCCTCGAATCGCTTGGTCAGCGCGGAGCGGGCCGAGCGCTGGCCCAGTTTCTCGAAATCGTCGGTGTCGATGCCGATCGGGAACACCTCGGCCCGCAGGGTGCGCCCGTAGGCATGCACCCGGTTCTCCGACATCAGGCCGCCGCCCGCCTCGTGCACGATGTAGTCGCGGAACGCCCGCAGGTCGTTCTCGGTCTGGAATCCCAGCAGGTCGTAGGCGCAGAGATGTTCGATCAGGGTGGCGTGGGACGGCAGGGCGGTGAGGATCTCGGTGGTCGGAAACGGGGTGTGCAGAAAGCACCCCATCGGCCGCTCGATGCCCTGGCGGCGCAGTTCGCTGCCCAGCGGGATCAGGTGGTAGTCGTGAATCCAGATGGTGTCCTGGTCGTCGAGCAGCGGCGCCAGCGCGTGGGCGAACATGGTGTTGACCCGCAAATAGCCCGAATAGTCCTGCTTGTTGAAGGCCGTCAGGTCGAGCCGGTAATGAAACAATGGCCACAGGGTCCGGTTGGCGTAGCCGTTGTAGTATTCCTCCAGGTCCTTGCGCGACAGGTCGAGGGTCGCGTATTGGACCTTGCCGACGTTGGCGATGGTCGGTTCGAGCGGCGTGCGGTTCGCCGTCTTGCCGCTCCAACCGAACCAGATTCCGCCCTTCTGACGCAGGGCGTCCTGAAGGGCGACGGCCAGCCCTCCGGCCTTGGCCTTGGTGTCGGCCGGCGCCGCCACCCGGTTGGACACCACCACGAGTCGTTCCACGATTCCCTCCTCGGCCCCCGAACTGGGGGGCCATGTCCTTGACGATTCTCCGAAACGGCCCGCAGGATATCACAGGTCGTCAAGGTCCGGGGGAACTCGCCGCTTGGTCCGTGTCGTTGCGGGCCCGCCACTGGTCGAGCTGGCGGCGGCGGCGCTCGGCGAAGGCGGCCTGTTTCTCGGCCGCCGTCGGCCCGCGCGTCTCATCGCGGCGCAGCTTGTCGAGCCGTCCCAGGCGCATCGCGGCGAGCACCGTGAACGGCGCGTGATCGCGCAGGGCGCGCCATTCATCCAGTTGCGCGCGGCGGCGGTCGGCCGGACTGGCGGCCGCCCGCCCGGCGGCAAGGCGTTCGGCGCCCAGCCGGTTGAGGCGGTGGGTGCGCGCTTGGTCGACGGTGGCCGGGCGGGCGGGCGGCTCGGCGGCCAGGGGAGCCCAGGTGCCGATGGAGGCCGCCGCCACCTCGGAGTCGGACGGCGACGGCGCGCCGCCGTCGCCCAGGGCCCGCCAGGCGGCGACCACCTTGTCGCGATAGGGCAGGCCGTGCTCCGGATTGCCCGAATGATAGCGCCCGGCGGCCGACGACCACGATCCGTCGCGGTCGCGCAGGCGGCGCAGGAAACGGGCCGCGTAGGCCACGTTGGCGGCCGGATCGAGGGCCTCCTCGAGGGATTCGAAGGCATCGGCGTGATGAACCAGGTTCACCTGCATGCAGCCGACGTCGATGCTGCGCCGCCCGGCCGCCCGCAGATCGCGGATCTTGTCCAGGGCCGCCGCCTTGGTGGGCAGGAAATACCCCGTTCCCTCCGCGTTGAGACTCCACGGCCAGGCAGTTGTTGCCCCGTCGCGGTCGCGCCGGCGCCCGGTCTCGATCAGCGAAATGGCGGTCAGAAGGTGGTTCGGGATGCGGTCGGCGCGTTCCCGCGCCGCGGTCTCGCGACCGCACAAGGTCCACGGATCGGCGCTTCCGGAGGGTCCGGCCGTCGCGGGGCGATCGCCCAGGATGGCGAGAATCGTAAGGAAAAGAAGGGCCGGACGATACATTCAAGGCTCCGGATCGGGGGCGTGACCCAGAGTCACATGCATGTTGCATGCCATTCGCAATTCGATTTCTGCGGGGCTGCATTCCGCGGTGCAAGAAAGGAAGGTGTTGTGCATCTGCGAAAAAGCGCCTACGTATTGCAGCGCAGCATGCCTTTGGGATCATGACGACCCCCGGTGCTGCTTTCTTGAACGTTTCCTCCCTGCACTTGGGCCGCCTGCAATGGGCGGCCTTTTTTTTGATCGTTCGGACCGGAACGGGCGGGGCTGGCGGCCGGCGGCCGATGCGTTATCCTGTGCCGTGTTATCCCGCCTCCCGGACCGCGAACGCCATGGCCATCGATTCCCAGTTTCTCGACGAACTGCGGGCCCGCGTCAAACCGGCCGACGTGATCGGCCGGTGCACCCGCCTGACCCGCAAGGGACGGGAGTTCCTGGGCCTGTGCCCGTTCCACAACGAGAAAACCCCGTCGTTCTACGTCTATGACGACCACTATCACTGCTTCGGTTGCGGAGCACACGGCTCGGTGATCGATTTCGTGATGCAGACCGAGGGCCTGGAGTTCCGAGAGGCGGTCGAGAAGCTGGCCGCCGAGGTGGGCCTCGACCTGCCGGCCGAAACCCCGGAGGCGCGCCGGCGCGCCGAACGCCAGAAGACCCTGATCGACGTCATGGAGGCGGCCTGCCGATGGTACGAACGCCAACTCCGCCTGCCCGAGGGCCGCGCGGCCCAGGACTACCTGCGGCGGCGCGGCCTGAACGAAACGGACTGGGACCGTTTTCGGCTCGGTTTCGCGCCCGACCGGCGGGGCGCCCTCAAGGCGGCCCTGGAACGCGACGGCATCGCCGAGTCCCTGCTGCTGGAGGCCGGGCTGATGAAGCGGCCGGACGACGGCCGCCCCCCGTTCGACTATTTCCGCGACCGGGTGCTGTTCGCGATCACCGACCGCCGGGGCCGGGTCATCGCGTTCGGCGGGCGCATCCTGGGCGATGGCGAGCCGAAATATCTCAACAGTCCGGAAACCCCGCTGTTCCACAAGGGCCGCACCCTGTACGGCCTGGCCCATGCCCGCCCGGCGGCGCGCGGCAGCGGCCGGGTCATCGTCGCCGAGGGCTACATGGACGTCATCGCCCTGCACCGGGCCGGATTCGAGGACGCGGTGGCGCCGCTCGGCACCGCGCTGACCGAGGATCAGTTGCGGGAACTGTGGCGGCTGGCCCCGGAGCCGGTGCTGTGCCTCGACGGCGACGCGGCCGGACGGAAGGCGGCGGCGCGGGTCGCCGAGCGGGCGCTGCCGCTGCTCAAGCCGGGGTTCTCCCTGCGCCTTGCCCCGCTGCCGGCCGGCGAGGACCCGGACAGCCTGATCCGCCGCGAGGGGGCGGGCGCCATGCGCGAGGTGCTGGACGGCGCGGTGCCACTCTCGGAGGCCTTGTGGGCCCAGGTCATGGGCGGCGCCAGGATCGATAGCCCGGAACGCCGCGCCGCCTTGTGGAAGACGCTCAAGGACCGCGTGTTCGCGATCCAGGACCCGACCCTCAGGCGCGGCTTCCTGGAGACCTACGAGGCGCGGTTCTGGAAGCGCCGCGACGGCGGACCCGGGTCCGCGCCGACCGCCCGCGCCGCCGACCCGGAGGCGCGTCGTCGGTTCGACGCCCAATTGCGGGAGCAACGCATTCAGATCGGCCTGCTGCTCGCGCGTCCGGACTTTTTTCCCCAGGTCGACGAGGATTTTGGCCGGATGTCGCTCAAGAACCGGGACGACGACGCGGTGAGACATGCCATCGTGGAAAAGCTGGGCCGCTTTCCGTCGACCGGCCGGGAAGACCTCGAGGCGTCGCTGCGCGCCGCCGGTCATGCGCCGGCCATCGACCAGATCCTTGAATTGGTGGAAATCAAGTCCCTCGTTCGAAATGGGCTGGCGGACCCCGGCCGGTTTTCCGACCGGAAGCTCCTGGAACGTTGGCGGGCGTCCCGGCGCGCCATCGAGCTGCTGGCCATCCGGGACGACCTGGGGCCGCTGCCCGACGACGGTTCCGGCGACGACGAACTGCGGCGCAGGCTCGACCTGACGCGGACTCTCCTCGCCGACGAGCCGACGACATCCGACCCGGTCACGCGCCCGGACATCGACGACGCCGAGATCGACGCCCTCACCCGCCGGTTCCTGGCCGATCTGCCGAAGCACAAGGGATAGAAATCAGAAGTCCACGCAGCGGCCGTTCTTTTCCCAGTCGCCGAACCGGGTCGGCTCGGGGCCGCTCGGGCCGCCGGCCTCGCCGGCGGCGGCCGGATGCCTGGCGGGACGCGATGACTCCGGGGCCGGAGCGTCGGGGGCGCCGTCCGGTTGCGGGGCGATGGGACGTGGTGGCGTGGCGGGCCGGGAGGACATGGTCATTATTCCGCGACGGCTGTTGCGACGGGTGGCCTTGCGGCGGCCACGGGGCAAGCCTATTCAATAGACAGGATAACCTTCGCGCAACCCTATGGATGGATCGCTTCCATGAGTCTCACACGCACCGCCATTCTGCTGGCCGGCCTGACCGGCCTGTTCCTCGCCGTCGGGTTCCTGATCGGCGGCCAGACGGGGATGCTGATCGCGCTCCTGTTCGCCGTCGGCACCAATGCCTACGCCTACTGGAACTCCGACAAGATGGTGCTGCGCATGTACAACGCCCGGCAGGTCGGGCCGCGCGACGCGCCGCAGTTCCACGGCCTGGTCGAGCAACTGTCCCGCAACGCCGGGCTGCCGACGCCCAGGGTGTTCATCATCGACGAGCCGCAGCCCAACGCCTTCGCCACCGGACGCAATCCGGAGAACGCCGCCGTGGCGGCGACCACCGGGTTGCTGGAACGCCTGACCCAGGAGGAGATCGCCGGGGTGATGGCGCACGAACTGGCGCACGTGAAGAACCGCGATACCCTGATCATGACGGTGACCGCGACCATCGCCGGCGCGCTGTCGATGCTGGCCAATTTCGCGCTCTTCTTCGGCGGCTCCAACGACGAGGACAGCCCCAACCCCATCTTCGCCATCCTGATCATGATCCTCGCCCCGATCGCCGCGATGCTGGTCCAGATGGCGATCTCGCGCACCCGCGAGTACGACGCCGACCGGCTCGGCGCCGAGATCTGCGGCCGCCCGCTGTGGCTGGCCTCGGCGCTCGACAAGCTGGATTCCGGAACCCGGACGATCGACAACCGGACCGCCGAGGGCAACCCGGCGACGGCGCACATGTTCATCGCCAATCCGCTGCACGTCCACGCCCGCGACAACCTGTTCTCGACCCATCCCAGCATGGCCAACCGAATCGCCAAGCTGAGGGGGATGGCCGGTCAGGCCGCCGCCGCCGCGCGGGGTCCCTGGGCTTGAACGACGGCTCCGGCGATGCCCGAGGCCTGGCGGTCGAGATCCTGCGCAAGGTTCTCGACCGCGCCCACCCGCTCGACGACGCCCTCGACCGTCAGCCCGGCCTGGACTCCCTGAGCCTCCGCGACCGCGCCTTCGCGCGCCATCTGGTCGCCACCACCCTGCGCCGCCTGGGTCAGATCGACGACCTGATCGGCCGGTGCCTGGAGCGGCCGTTGCCCGAGCGGGCGGCCCGCACCCGCCAGATTCTGCGGATCGGCGCGGCGCAGCTCCTGTTCCTGGGCACCCCGCCGCACGCCGCCGTGTCGACCGCCGTCAAGCTCGCCGCCGCCGACTTCGACGGTCGCTACAAGCGGCTGGTCAACGGGGTGTTGCGCGGCCTCGACCGCGAGGGCCGGGCCTGGGTCCTGGATCAGGACGCGGCGCGGCTGAACACGCCGGACTGGCTCTGGAACGCATGGCGCGACGCCTACGGAGAGGACACGACGCGCGGGATCGCCGAGGCGCACCTTGCCGAGCCGCCGCTCGACCTGTCGGTAAGCGGATCGCCGGAGTCCTGGGCCGGGCGCCTGGACGCCGCCGTGCTGCCGGGTGGCAGCCTGCGCCGTTTCGCCGGCGGCGCGGTGCGCGATCTGCCGGGCTACGCGGACGGCGGCTGGTGGGTTCAGGACGCGGCCGCCGCCCTGCCGGCCCGCCTGCTTGGCGGAGTGGCGGGACAGCGGGTGCTCGACCTTTGCGCGGCGCCGGGCGGCAAGACGGCGCAACTGGCCGCCGCCGGAGCGCGGGTGACCGCCGTCGATCGTTCGGACAAGCGCCTCGACAGGCTGCGCGGCAACCTGAGGCGCCTGGGCCTCGATGCGGAGACGGTGACGGCCGACGCCGCCGTCTGGCGGCCCGACGAACCGTTCGGGGCGATCCTGCTGGACGCCCCGTGCAGCGCCACCGGTACCCTGCGCCGCCGTCCCGACGTGGCCTGGCACAAGTCGCCGGCCGAGATCGACAAGCTGGCCGGGGTGCAGGACCGCCTTCTGTCGGCGGCGGCCGACATGCTGGCCCCCGGCGGGAGGCTGGTTTTCTGCACCTGCTCCCTGCAACCGGAGGAGGGACCGGACCGCGTCGACGCGTTTCTCGCCGATCGATCCGGCTGGACCCGGGAGCCCGTCGCGCTGGCCGAGGCGACGGGCCTCGACGGCGCGGTGACGGCGGCCGGCGACCTGCGCACGCTGCCCTTCCACTGGGCCGAGCGGGGCGGGATCGACGGCTTTTTCGCCGCCCGCCTGCACCGCCTTTAATCCTTTACGGACCGGAGCCGGGATAGTAAACAGCGTCGGACGCCGGAGGAACGCATGTCCAGCAAGGTCGGATTCCACGAGGACCTGGATCGCCGCGAGGCCGTGAAAGGCAGTTCCGAGCGTTCGTTCGGGATCGTCTTCGCGGTGGTGTTCGGGCTGATCGCCGCCTGGCCGCTGATTGGCGGCAACATGCCCCGCTGGTGGGCCGTGGGAATCGCGGCGGCGTTCCTGATCGTCGCCCTGGCCCGGCCGCGACTGCTCAAGTGGCCGAACCGGTTGTGGTTCCTGTTCGGGCAGCTCCTGCACCGGATCGTCAATCCGATCGTCATGGGCCTGCTGTTTTTCACCACCATGGTGCCGATCGGCCTGATCCTCAAGGCGCTCGGCAAGGATCCGCTGAACCGCCGCTTCGATCCGGACGCCGAAAGCTACTGGATTCCGCGCGATCCGCCCGGTCCGGCGCCCGGCACCATGACCCGGCAATTCTAGGAGACGGCATGTCCTTCCTCGGCGAACTGTGGGATTTTCTCAAGGAACGCAAGAAGTTCTGGCTACTGCCGATCATCGTGATGATGGTCCTGTTCGGCGGGCTTCTGGTGCTCAGCCAGGGATCCGCCGTGGCGCCCTTCATCTACACCGTTTTCTGAGGTCGCGCCCGGCATGCGCATCCTCGGCCTGTCCGCCTTCTATCACGACAGCGCGGCCGCCCTGGTCGAGGACGGCGTGGTGACGGCGGCGGCCCAGGAGGAACGGTTCACCCGCAGGAAGCACGACTCCGGCTTTCCGATCCACGCCATCGAATACTGTCTGGAGGCGGCCGGGACCGACCTCGGCGGGATCGACCACGTGGTCTTCTACGACAAGCCGTTCCTGAAGTTCGAGCGGCTGCTGGAAACCTATCTGGCTTTCGCGCCACGCGGCTTCGCGTCGTTCCGCGTGGCGATGCCGGTGTGGCTGCGCGAGAAGCTGTTCCAGAAGGACCTTCTGGGCAAGAAGCTCGTCGCCCTGGCACCCGATTTCGACGTCAAGGGCCAACTGCTGTTCGCCGAGCATCATCTCAGCCACGCGGCCAGCGCCTTCTTTCCGTCTCCGTTCGAGGAGGCGGTGGTGCTGACCATGGACGGGGTCGGCGAGTGGACCACCACCTCGGTCGCCATCGGACGCGGCAAGGACCTCGAGGTGGTCAAGGAAATCCATTTCCCGCACAGCCTTGGCCTGCTCTATTCGGCGATCACCTACTACACCGGATTCCGGGTCAACTCGGGCGAATACAAGGTGATGGGGCTGGCCCCCTATGGCGAGCCGAAGTACGCGCGGACCCTGCTCGACAACGTGATCGACCTCAAGCCGGACGGCAGCTTCCGGCTGGATCAGGCCTACTTCGAGTACTGCACCGGCCTGCGCATGACGTCCAGGAAGTTCCACGATCTGTTCGGGCGACCGCCCCGGCGTCCGGACAGGGACCCGCTGGAGCCGTTCCACATGGACATGGCGGCCTCGGTGCAGGCGGTGACCGAGGAGGCGATGCTGCGCCTCGCCCGCGCCCTGGCCGCCGAATACGGCATTCCGAACCTCTGTCTGGCCGGCGGCGTGGCGCTCAACTGTGTCGGCAACGGACGGGTGCTGCGCGACGGCGCGTTCGAGAACTTGTGGATTCAGCCGGCGGCCGGCGACGCCGGAGGCGCCCTGGGCGCCGCCCTGGCGGCTGCCCATCTGCACCTGGAAACGCCGCGCCGGGTCACGCCGGGCAAGGACGCCATGCGCGGATCCTACCTGGGGCCGGCGTTCGGGCAGACCGACATCGAGGCGCGCCTGACGGCGGCGGGGGCGAGGTTCCGGGTACTCGACGAAACGGCGACGATCGACGCGACGGCCCGCGCCCTGGCCGACGGCAAGGCGGTCGGCTGGATGCAGGGACGCATGGAGTTCGGGCCGCGCGCCCTGGGCGGCCGCTCGATTCTCGGCGACCCGCGCTCGCCGACCATGCAGAAGACCCTCAATCTCAAGGTCAAGTACCGGGAGAGCTTTCGGCCCTTCGCGCCCTCGGTGCGCCGCGAGGACGTGGCCGAGTGGTTCGAGCTGGATGCCGACTCGCCCTACATGCTGCTGGTCGCCGGGGTGCGCGCCGAGCGGCGCCGGGAGATGACGCCCGAGGAGGAGGCGCTGTTCGGGATCGACAAGCTGAACGTGCCGCGCTCGGACATCCCGGCGGTGACCCACGTGGATTACTCGGCCCGCATCCAGACCGTGCGGGCCGACACCCACCCGCGCTACCACGCGCTGCTGACCCGTTTCAAGGAACTGACCGGCTGCCCGGTGCTGGTCAACACCTCGTTCAACGTGCGCGGCGAGCCTATCGTCTGCACCCCGGAGGATGCCTTCCGCTGTTTCATGGGCACCGAGTTGGACATGCTCGTGGCGGGCGACTGCCTGCTCCTCAAGGAAGACCAGGATCCGGCGCTCGGGCGCGATTACAAGAGCGCGTTCGCGTTGGATTGAGGCCGGGCGCCGCGTGGACGCGATTCGGGTCTCAGCCGCCTTGATCGCACAGCCAGCAGGTCTCGGGCATGCTCGGGGCGGTCACGGGTCCGCCGTCGGCGATCCACAGGGTGATCCCGTCGGTGACGTTGTGGATCCTGCCGTGGCCGGCCTTGCGGCTCAACATGTCGGCCAGCGCGGCGGTGCGGTTGCCGGTCCGGCAGATCAGAATCACCTCGTCGTCGGGAGCGGCGATGGCCCGCAACCGCTCCGGGAAGTTCGGGTTGATCCGGCCCTTCTCGTCGAAGAAGGTGATCAGATGGCTGCCCGCCACGACTCCGGTCTTGCGCCATTCCTCGGGCCGCCGGATGTCGATCACCGGAACGCCGCGCCGCAGCATCGCCGCGAGCCCCGCGTTGTCCAGGTTGGAGAAGTCCGGCGGCGTCAGATCGACCAGATCGATCTCGAATCGCAGGGTGGCGTTGGGCGGGATCACCCCGCCGGCGCCGCGCGCGCCATAGGCCAGCTCGGGCGACACCACGAGCTCGCGCTTGCCGCCGGACCGCATGCCGCGCAGCCCCAGGTCCCAGCCGCGAATCACCTGTCCGACGCCAACCCGGAACGTGAGCGGCTTGTCCCGATCGAGGCTGGAATCAAACTTGGCGCCGGTCTCAAGCCATCCGGTGTAATGCGTCGTGACGAGCGCGCCGACCTCGACCGCGGGCCCCTCCCCCATCACCAGATCGGTGATCTTCAGGGCGACCTTTTCGGCCGCGCCGGCACGCGCGGCAAGGGCAGCGCAAAGGATCAATGCGAGAAACGGAGCACGGAGCTGGAGCACGCGGCGACCTCCCGGCAAGGCGAATATGAAAAACCGTCGGTATCATAGGGGATTCGAGTGCCCGGGAAAGGGTAATTTGATTTCATTTAATCAAGAGTTGCATATCACATCATTGCGCGCTCTTATATTTGGAGCCGTAATTTCATATCGCCTCGGTTTGGCGTGGTGTAAACTGAACGGGCATTCAAGCTCTGGTCGGCCCGTTTCGCACGCAAGGGAAAATGGACAGGTTTCGCGAACTCGTAACGACCCGCAAGAATTGGGTCGTGAACCGCGTCCGCGCGCGGATGGCTGCCGAGGCCGGCCCATGGGACATCGATCCGATGGTCGAGATGCTGGTGGGCGCCCTGAACTCGGACGACAATGGGGCGCTGGTTGCCGAGTTCGGCCGCACGCAGGCCGCCGCGCACCGCGTGCGCGGTCTCGGATTGACCCAGTTCGTGGGCGTTCTGAAGCACATGCGCGATGCGTTCCGGGCGCTGGTCGTCGAACAGGGTGGCGTCGATCTGGCGACTCCGGATCTTTCGACGCACCGCATCGACCGGCTGTTCGACGACCTGGAACTCTCGGTCCTCGCCACGTGGCGGATCGACGACGACCGGGATGCGTGGCCGGGTGGCTCGCCGGCCGGCCGCGACCCGGAGGCCGCCTCGGACCGGTATCGGCAGGTTTTCGAGGCCTTGGCGGCGCCGATCGTGCTGATCGATGACACCGGCGCGATCGACGGCCTCAATCCGGCCGCCCATGATCTGTTCGCCGGTCCGTCGGTTCCGGGAGCCGTCTATTACGGCGAGGATGACATGCCCTATCTGTCGGAGGACCTTCTGAGGCTCGTCCGCGAGATCGAGGACGACGCGCGTTGCGCGCGCATCATGCACACGCGCCATGGCATCCGGCATTTCGAGATCGCGATCACCCACCTGATGAACGGGAACGGCGCGTTCGCGGGGTCCATGCTGCTGTTCGATGACGCCACCCGGCGCACCGAGGCCAAGGAGACCCTCAAGCGGGAGAAGGATCGACTCGAGGACCTGGTGGCCATGCGGACCGCCGAGATCGGCGCGGCGATGGCCAAGCTGCGCGACGAGGAGGCGGAGCGCAAGGCGATCGAGGAAAGCCTGACCAAGACCATCGATCAGTTGGCCAAGTCCAACACCGAACTGGAACGGTTCGCCAACTTCGCCTCGCACGATCTTAAGGAGTCGGCTCGGCTGGTCGCCAGCTACGCCGAACTGGTCAACCGCCGCCTTGACACCGCCGCCGACGACGCGATCCGCGACTTTCTCCGCTTCCTGGCCGAAAGCGGCAAGCGGATGAGCCAGCAGGTGGAGGATCTTCTGGCCTACTCGCGGACGCAGACCCGGGCGCGTCCGTTCGCCGACGCCGACGCCGGGCGGATCGTCGGGGCGGCATTGGCCAATCTCGACGACGACATCCGCGACTCCGGCGCCGACGTGCGGGTCGGGCCGTTGCCGCGCCTGTGGTGCGACGAGTTCCAGATCCAGGAGGTCTTCCAGCACCTGATCGGCAACGCCATCAAGTTCCGCCATCCGGAACGTTCGCCGGGCATCGAGATCGGCGCCGACGTGCTGGGCGACGAGGCGGTCCTGTACGCGCGCGACAACGGAATCGGAATCGATCCCATGTTCGCGGATCAGATCTTCGTGATCTTCAAGCGCCTGCACACCAAGGACATGTATCCGGGCAGCGGCATCGGGCTTGCCCTGTGCAAGCGCATCGTCGAGCGGCACGGCGGCCGCATCTGGCTGGATTCGGTGATCGGCGAGGGGACGCTGTTCCGCTTCACGCTGCCGATCGCCGATGCCCCGGCCAGAAGCCCGGCGCCGCGCCGCGCCGCGCGGTGATCCGCCGGAGCGCGCCCTCGGTTTCCGGACTCGCGCGGGGCGATGGAACCGTCTCCTCGTCGTAAATCATCAGCGCCTCGCACGGCACGTCCACGTGCCGGCGGCCGTCGAGAAACGCCAGTTCGATCAGGCAGGCCGCGCCGACCGGCTTGGCCCCCACCCGGCGCAGCAGCTCCAGGGACGCCCGCATGGTGCCGCCGGTGGCCAGCAGGTCGTCGAGGATCACCACCCGCTGTCCGGGCGCCACAAGGTCCTCGCAGATTTCGATGATGTCGGAGCCGTACTCCAACTCGTACTCATGGGAGATCGTCGGACCCGGCAGCTTTCCCTTCTTGCGCAGCATGACAAAGCCAAGGCCCAGCTTGAGGGCCAGCGGCGCGGCGGTCAGGAAGCCGCGCGAATCGATCCCGGCCAGAACATCCGGCTGCCATTTGGAAATCGTCTTGGCCATTCGGCCCATCGCCACCTGCCACGCATCGGGATGCGCCAGCAGGGTCGAGATGTCATAGAACAGAATGCCCGGCTTCGGAAAATCGGGCACCCCCCGAATATACTCTTTCAGGTCCATTTCGTTCCCCCTCAAACGGATCGACCCGGCCATCGGGATCGCACGCGACCGGACTCTAAGCACGGCGTTGTCGTGCCGCAACGTTTTCCGGACGGGCGCGGCGGCGCCGCGCCATGTTGCAACACATGTTTCAGATATACGATTTTTCGAAATAAATGTTGCATAGATAGGCGAACCGGGATTAACTGAGCGGAAAGCGCTGTTCCCAATCGGCCACCGGTCATGGATTACGAGACCCTGAGCCTGCGTCTCGCCGACACCTTCCCGTCCCTCAGCCCGCAACTCAGGCGCGCGGCGCGGTTCGTGCTCGATCATCCGGACGACGTGGCACTGACCTCCATGCGCGGCCTGGCCGGTGCCGCCGGGGTTCATCCCAGCAGCATGGTGCGCCTCGCCCAGGCGCTGGGATTCGACGGGTTCGAGGATCTGCGCGAACCGTTCCGCGACCGGCTCCGCCACACCCGAAGGTTCTCGGGCCGGGTGCGCGAACTCCAGACCGACCGTGGGTCCGATCGGGCGGACCACCTGTTGGCCACCCTGAGGCGGAGCGCGATGGAGAACATCGCGACCACCTTCGACGCCGAGGGACTGACCGTGATGCGCGCCATCGCGGCCCGGATCTCAACCGCGCGAACCGTTCGCGTGCTGGGCCTGCGGGCCAGCTTCCCGGCCGCGCACGCCTTCCACCACGCCTATCGGATGATCAAGCGCAACGGCATCCTGGCCGGCGGCGCGGGGGGCATGGTGGTCGACGACCTGCGCGGCATCGGCCCGCGGGATCTGCTGCTGGTGTTCGGGTTCGCGCCCTACACGCGCGACGGCGTGCGCGCCGCGCGGTTCGCCCGAAGCCGTCGCGCGGCGATCGCGGCGCTGACCGACAGCCGCCTGTCGCCGCTTGCCGAGGTGGCCGACGAGACGCTGGTGATCGCCAACGACAGCCCGCTGTTCTTCCAGTCCACCGCCGCCACGGTGGCCGCCGCCGAGGCCCTGGTGATGCTGGTGATCGCCCTCGGCGAGGGCGACGCCGTCCACGCCGTCGAGGAGAGCGAGGGCGTCCTCGACATTTTCGAAACCTATTGGGAAACCGACTCCAGATGACCCACGTCTTCCATCGCCAAGCGCAACCCACTCCACCGGTCGCGGTGGCCGGCGAGGGACCCTACGTGCTCGACGCGTCGGGCCGCCGCTACCTGGACGCGTCCGGCGGCGCGGCGGTGTCCTGCCTTGGCCATTCGGACGGCGCCGTGCGCGCGGCCATGAAGGCGCAGATCGATTCCATCGCCTATGCCCATACGGGATTCTTCACGTCGTGGGCGGCGGAGGCGCTGGCCGACGAGTTGATCGGCGGCGCGCCGCCCGGAATGGCCCGCATCTACTACACCTCGGGTGGTTCCGAGGCGGTGGAGACGGCGCTCAAGATGGCCCGTCAGTATTTCGTCGAGACGGGGCGGCCGGAGCGCCGGCGCTTCATTGCCCGCCGTCAGAGCTACCACGGCAATACCCTGGGCGCCCTGTCGGTGGGCGGCAATTCCATGCGGCGGGCGCCGTTCGACCCGCTGCTGATGCCGGCGGCCCATATCGAGCCCTGCAACCTTTACCGCGACCGCCTGCCGGACGAATCCGAGGAGGCCTACGGAATCCGGGTCGCCGACGAATTGGAGCACGCGCTGCTCGGCCTGGGTCCCGAGACGGTGGCCGGATTCGTCTGCGAGACCGTGGTCGGGGCGACCGGCGGCGTGGTGCCGCCGGCGCGCGGCTATTTCAAGCGCGTCCGGGAGATCTGCGATCGCCACGGCATCCTGTTCATCGCCGACGAGGTCATGTGCGGCATGGGCCGTTGCGGCACCCTGCACGCCATCGACCAGGAAGGCGCGGCGCCCGACCTGATGTGCGTCGCCAAGGGCCTTGCCGCCGGCTATCAACCGATCGGCGCGGTGTTCGTGTCCAGCCGCGTGTTCGGCGCGTTCGGTCAGCGCGGCGCGGCGTTCCTCAACGGCCATACCTTCATGGGTCATCCGGTGGCCTGTGCCGCCGCGCTCGCCACTCAGCGGACGATCCGCGAGCGCGACCTGCTGGCCAACGTGCGGGCGATGGGCGTTCTGCTGCGCGACGGCCTGCGGAGCCGCCTGGCCGATCATCCCTATGTCGGCGACATCCGGGGTCGCGGCCTGTTCATCGGCGTCGAACTGGTCGCGGACCGGGCCACCAAGGCTCCGTTCGCGCCGACCGCCCGTCTGCACGCGGCGATCAAGGCGCGGGCCATGGACAACGGATTGATCTGCTATCCGGGCGGCGGCACCGTGGACGGGGTCGGCGGCGACCACGTGCTGTTGGCGCCGCCCTATATCGTCACCGCCGAGCACGTGGCGGAGATCGTCGACCGGCTCTCCCGGTCGATCGATCAGGCCATCGACGGCATCGCCTGATGGACCTCGGCCCGGTGGTCATCTGCGTGGCGCCCAACGGGGCGCGGCGCACCCTGGCCGACCATGCCGCGCTGCCGGTCACGCCGTCGCGGATCGCCGCCTGCGCCGCCGCCTGCGCCGACGCGGGGGCGTCGATGATTCATCTGCACGTGCGCGATGACGATCAGCGCCATGTCCTCGACGCCGGCCGCTATCGGGACGCCATGGCGGCCATCCGCGAGGTCGTGGGACGGGATCTCCTGATCCAGGCGACCACCGAGGCGGCGGGCCGTTATGGTCCGGCCGAGCAGATGGCGCTGGTCCGCGACCTGCGGCCGGAGGCGGTGTCGCTGGCCTTGCGCGAACTGGTGCCGGACGCGCAATCGGAAGCGGCGGCCGGCGGATTTTTCCGGTGGTTGGAGTCCGAGGGCATCGCCTCCCAGATCATCCTGTACGACGTCGCCGATCTGCGCCGGCTGATCGATCTCGGGCGGCGGGGCGTGGTGCCCGGGTCGTTCCGTCGCGTCCTGTTCGTGCTCGGCCGCCACGTCGCCGACCGGATTTCGGTGCCGGCCGACCTGCTGCCGTTTCTGGCCCGTTCCGGGGGCCTGTCCTGGATGTGCTGCGCCTTTGGCCACCTCGAGGCGGCCTGTCTGGCCACCGCGGCGGCGTTTGGCGGGCAACTTCGGGTGGGTTTCGAGAACAATATTCATGCCCCGGACGGTCGGCTGGCGGTCGACAACGCCGAACAGGTGCGTCGGGTGCGCGATATCGTGTCCGCGATGGGACGCCGCCCGGCGACGCCGCGCGAGGCCCGCGTCCTGCTCGGCGCCATGGCGGCGGGGAAGTTCTCCTAAATCCACCGCCGTGTCGTGATCGTGACGGGAATAATACACCCACCGAAAAGATAACGCGGGGTTGCCGGCTCTTTTCGGGGCGGGTAGGCTTTTCCACCGAACCGGCGTTTCCGAGTTCACGGAGGCGCCTTCGCCGGGGCTGGCCGCCGCCGGATGGCCGTCAGCCGCCGGATTTTGCGATACGAGAAAACGGGAGGGATATCTCCGATGAAGACCTTGACGATGACCGTCGCGGCGGTGGCCATGGCCGCCGGCACCTATCTGGCCGCCGGGACCGCCCCGGCCCAGGCCGAGCAGCAATTCATCACCATCGGCACCGGTGGCGTGACCGGTGTCTATTACCCGACCGGCGGCTCGATCTGCCGCCTCGTCAACAAGGGGCGCAAGGACCACGGAATCCGCTGCTCCGTCGAGAGCACCGGCGGATCGGTCTACAACATCAACACCATCCGGGCCGGCGAACTGGACATGGGGGTGGCCCAGTCCGACTGGCAGTTCCATTCCTACAACGGCACCAGCAGTTTCAGGGACGCGGGTCCGTTCACCGACCTGCGGGCCGTGTTCTCGGTCCATCCGGAACCGTTCACGGTGGTTGCCCGGGCCGATTCCGGAATCAAGACGTTCGAGGACCTGAAGGGCAAGCGGGTCAACGTGGGCAACCCGGGCTCCGGCCAGCGGGGCACCATGGAATCGCTGATGGAGGCCTACGGCTGGACCATGAAGGACTTCAAGCTGGCGTCCGAGATGAAGCCGGCCGAGCAGTCCAAGGGGCTCTGCGACAACAAGTACGACGCCTTCGTTTACGTGGTCGGCCACCCCAACGGCTCGATCAAGGAGGCCACGACCTCCTGCGACGCGGTGATCGTCGAGGTCTCCGGTCCGGTGATCGAGAAACTGATCGCCGACAGGCCGTACTACCGGACGGCCACCATTCCGGGCGGCATGTACCGGGGCACCGACGAGGACGTCGGCTCCTTCGGCGTTGGCGCCACCTTCGTGTCCTCCACCAACACCCCGGCCGACACCGTGTATCAGGTCGTCAAGGCGGTATTCGACAACTTCGAGGACTTCAAGAAGCTGCATCCGGCGTTCGGTGTCCTGAAGAAGGAAGAGATGGTCTCGGCCGGTCTTTCGGCGCCGCTGCATGATGGCGCGGCCAAATACTACAAGGAGGCCGGCCTGATCGAGTAAGGCGCGGCCTCGCGGGGGACGGCATGGCCGTCCCCCGTTTCATTTGGCGATTTCATCGGCATTCGTCCGGGAGAGGGGCATGGGTAACGGGGACGTCCGGAAAACCGGCGACGGCGCGTCGAGAGATCAGCTTCAAGACATGATCGCGGAGGCCGATACCGGCGGCCGCAGACCATCCAACGCGCTGGTCCTGAAGCTCCTTCTGGTCACGGCGCTGGCCTGGTCGGTGTTTCAGGTCTACGTGGCCTCGCCCCTGGTTCTCGAATTCACGCCCTGGATGAACGAGACGGTGGTTCGGGAGATCCACCTCGCGTTCTCGATCTTTCTGGCGTTCCTCAGCTATCCGGCGTTCAAGACGTCTCCGCGGCGGCACATTCCGCTGCTCGACTGGGGCTTGGCCATCGGCGCCGCCCTGACCTGTCTGTATCTCGTGGTGCTCAAGGACGAACTGGCGGTGCGGCCCGGGGCGCCGACCCGGATGGACGTGGTCATCGGGGTCATCGGCGTCGTGCTGCTCCTGGAGGCCACCCGCCGGGCCCTGGGGCCACCGCTGATGGTGGTCGCCGTCGTGTTCCTCGCCTACGCCCTGGCCGGTCCCTACATGCCCGACGTGATCGCCCACAAGGGGGCGTCGCTGAACAAGGCGGCCTCCCATTACTGGCTGGGCACCGAGGGCGTGTTCGGCGTCGCCGTCGGCGTCTCGGCGTCCATGGTGTTCCTGTTCGTGCTGTTCGGGGCGCTGCTGGAGCAGGCCGGGGCGGGCAACTACTTCATTCGCGTCGCCTTCTCGCTGCTCGGCCACCTGCGCGGCGGACCGGCCAAGGCGGCGGTGGTGTCCTCGGCAATGACCGGGATGATCTCCGGGTCCTCGATCGCCAACGTGGTGACCACCGGCACCTTCACCATTCCGCTGATGAAGAAGGTCGGTTTCCCGGCCGAGAAGGCCGGCGCGGTGGAGGTCGCCTCGTCGACCAATGGCCAGCTCACGCCGCCGATCATGGGGGCCGCCGCCTTCCTGATGGTCGAATACGTGGGTATCTCCTATATCGAGGTGATCAAGCACGCCTTCCTGCCGGCCATCATCTCCTATATCGCGCTGATCTACATCGTCCACCTGGAGGCCATGAAGGCCGGCATGCGGGGCCTGCCGAGGGTTCATGCGATGGGCCCGAAGGGGCGCCTGATCGGCGTTCTGAGCGTTCTGATCGTGCTCGGATTCCTGGTCTGGGTGTTGCCGCCGGCCATGAGTTGGACCAAGGACGTCGCCGGCGACGCCACGTCCTGGACAATGGGGCTGATCCTCATGGCCTTCTATGTCGGGTTGTTGTGGTACGCCACGCGGGTCCCCGACCTGCCATCCAGCCACGAGATCGACGAGTTGCCGCCGGTCGGCCCGACCGTGAAGGCGGGACTGCATTTCCTCCTGCCGGTGGTGCTGCTGGTCTGGCTGTTGACCGTCGAGCGCTACTCGCCGGGGTTGTCGGCCTTCTGGGCGGTGATCTTCATGGGAGTCATCGTCGTTACCCAGAAGCCGTTGAAGGCGCTGTTCCGGGGCGACTGGGCGCACGAGGCGCGGAGCCTCGCCGACGGCGTTTCGGACCTGATCGCCGGCATGATCAACGGGGCCCGCAACATGATCGGCATCGGCGTCGCCACGGCGGCGGCCGGCATCGTCGTCGGCACCGTGACCCTGACCGGCATTGGCCAGGTGATGATCGAGTTCGTGGAGCTGATCTCCGGCGGCGAATTGATCCTGGTGCTGCTGTTCACCGCCCTGATCAGCCTGATCCTCGGCATGGGCCTGCCGACCACCGCCAACTACATCGTGGTGTCCAGCCTGATGGCGCCGGTGATCGTCATGCTGGGTACCGAGAACGGGCTGGTGGTGCCGATGATCGCGGCCCACATGTTCGTGTTCTATTTCGGCATCCTGGCCGACGACACGCCGCCGGTCGGCCTCGCCGCCTTCGCCGCCGCCGCGATCAGTCGGGGCGATCCGATCCGGACCGGCCTTCAGGGCTTCCTGTACGACATCCGCACCGCGATTCTGCCGTTCCTGTTCATCTTCAATACCGAATTGCTGATGATCGGAATCGAGGGGCCGCTCCATCTGGTGGTCGTGGTCGTCGCGGCGGTCGGCGCGATGATCATGTTCGCCGCCGCCACCCAGGGCTTCTTCGTCACCCGCAACCGCCTCCACGAAACGGCGGCCCTGCTGCTCGTCGCCTTCACCCTGTTCCGGCCCGGCTATTGGTGGGACATGATCTATCCGCCCCAAGAGCGCTACATGCCCGAACAGGTGGTCGAGGGATTCGGGACCCTGTCGCCGGGCACCGAGGTGCGGATCAACATCCTCGGCCGCGACGTCAACCAGAAGCCGTTCACCCGCATTCTCGAAACGACGGTGCCGGCGGACCCGGCCGGTACCGTGCCCGCCGACCCCGTCGCGCGCGGGCTTGCCCGGTTCGACGGGGGGCTGGGGATGCAGCCCGACCTGTTCGACGGCAACCTAGAGGTCTATGTGACCTACGGCGGCCCCGCCGAGCAGCGGGGTATCCAAAACGGCTGGTGGATCGTCGGCCTCGACGTGCCGATCGACCGGCCGCCGAAACAGATCATGTTCCTGCCGGCCGTGCTGCTTGGCGGCCTGATCTTCCTGACCCAGTCGCGTCGGGCCCGCCGCGCGGCGGCCTCGGCCCCTTAAGGGAGACCGACGATGTTCGACAACGTGCTGCTCAGCATCGACCTCGGCCACGAAAGCTCGTGGCGCAGGGCCTTGCCGACGGCGGTCGGGATGTGCCGCGCCGCCGGCCCCGGCGCCACCCTGCACGTTCTGACCGTGGTGCCCGATTTCGGGATGAGCATCGTTGGCCAGTTCTTCCCCAGCGGCTTCGAGGAGGAGGTTTCGGAAAAGGTCCTGAAGGCTCTTCATGCCTTCGTGAAGCAGCACGTGCCGGACGACATCCCGGTTCGGCATATCGTCGGCGAGGGCGTGGTCTACGAGGTGATCCTGGAGATCGCGGCCAAGGTCAGGGCGGATCTGATCGTGGTGTCGGCGCAACGCCCGGAGTTGAAGACCTACCTGCTCGGACCCAACGCGGCGCGGGTGGTCCGTCACGCCGAGTGCTCGGTCCTGGTGGTCCGCGAGTAATCAGAGAAAACACCGCCTGCGACGCAGGGCGGTGCTTTTCCTTGAGCCGGGCGAAACGCCTGGATTTACTTCGATTCCTGCTCGATGTACGCGAGAACGTCATCGATGTCCTTTTGGTTTTTCACCTGACCCTGCTTGGTCATTCTGTTCCCCGGCGCGAAGCCGTCCGGGTCCAACAGGTACTTGCCGATGTTTTCCTTGGTCCAGGTAAGGTCGAGCGACTTCATCGTTTTTGAATAGCGCTTCTTGAATTTTTTCTCGGTGCCGGCCTTGCGGCCGATCACGCCGTGCAGGCTGGGGCCGACCTTGGCCTTGCCGGGCTTCAGCCAATGGCAGGTGGAACATTGCTTAAAGACTTTCTTGCCGGCCTCGGGGTCGCCGGCCTGTGCGGAGCCGGCCGTGGCGGCGATCATCGCGACGGCCAGGGCGGCGCCGACGATCGGGGTCTTGAATGCTTTCATGATTGACGTTTCTCCTCGTCCGAATGGGCTCTTGAAAGGAACGCGCATTATTGTCGAGCCGAACCGGCGTTGCAAGTCCCGCCAGGCGGCGGCAACCGAGGCAAACCGCCGCGTTCCGGGGCGCGGTCCGGCCAAAACAACGCACCATGACGGTCGACTTGACCGGTGAATCATCCGTAACACCATTGCAAAGACAGTGTAATGGTACCCGAGCGGATGAATCGATGATGAGTCCGTCCGTTCGAATGCCGCGCTAGTCGGAGGGCGGCAGGTATCCGAGATCGCGCCAGATTTCGTGTGATTTCAGGAAGCGTCCGAGCGACGCGCGGGCCGTCGCGAACGCCGGGTCGCCCGCCGCGAGGTCATCGGCCAGGGCGAGCCATTCGGCCTTGAGCGCGTCCAGCACCGCCGGTGGCCACGGCCGCGCCTTGAAGCCGCTTTTCTGCATCTCCTTGAGGGCCCCGATCTGGTTTTCGGCCGCCGCCAGTCCCTCCGCGAGGTTGGCCTCGCAGAGCGCCCGCAGCGTTGCCCGTTGCCTCGCATCCAGGGATTCCCAGGCCTTGCGGTTGATCACAAGATCGAGGAGTCCGCCTTGGTGATTCCAGGCCGGCCAATAGGTGTGCGAGGCGCCGCGTCCGAGGCCAAGGGCCCGGTCGGCGGCCGGGGTTATGCCGAACACCGCGTCGACCGCCCGCAGCTTCAGGGCCGGCACGAGATCGGACACCGCGAGGTCGCGCACCTCGGCGCCAAGCCGCGACAGTATCGTGGCCTCGAATCCGGACGCCGCGACACGCAGGCCGTTGAACGAGTCGACACCGGTCAGCGGGCGACGGAACCAGCCCGCCACAAGGGGACCGTCGAGTCCGCAAGGCAGCCCGATCACGCCGCGCCTCGCATAGGCCGCGGCATGAAAGGCCGCTCCGCCGCCGTTGCGGTACCAACTCAGAAGAACCGAGGGCGGCGGCCCGAACGGCGGTCCGCCGAACAGCCCGAGGACCGGGATCTCGTCGGTCCACTGGCCGGGCGACGCGAAGGTCGCCTCGACCCGTCCGGACGCCACGGCGTCGAGCACATCGTCCACCGGGACGACGGTATCCGGTTTATAGACGCGCAGGTCGAGGGTTCCGTCCAGGACCGTCCGCAGGCGCCGGGTCAGACGGTCGATCAGATCACCATACAGCGGCAGGTCGGCCGGAAAGGTGCTGGCCAGGTTCCAGCGGTGCTCCGGCGCCCCGACCGCCGCCGCGATCGGGTCGGGTCGGGTGGCCAGCGGATCGGAAGGCGCCTTGGGCAGGCGTGGCGCGATGATCGAGCTGCCGACGACCATGCCGATGACCAGACCGATGACGATGCCGATGAGTCCATTGCGCATGACCGGCGCTCCCGTCCCCTTGCCCGCGACGGATTATCGACCGCCCTCCGGCGTCGATCAAGCCTTGGCCGGCGCATGGACAGAATCGCCCGGGTCCGGCATGATCCGCCGTGAACCGGGATCTCAAGGGGGAGCACAATGAGCGAGCGTGCCGATCAATCGAACCGCTTGAATGCGCGCATTCAGGGTTATGCCGACGCGGTCGGCAATTCGATGCTGGGGACCTTTCATATCGTGGCCCTGTTCGGAATCGGGGTCGCCGTCATGTGGTCGGCGGTGGTTACCTTCGTCCACATCTTCGACACCGGACATCATGCCACGATCGAGGACATTCTGTTGCTGTTCATCTACCTCGAACTGGGGGCGATGGTCGGCATTTACTTCAAGACCAAGCACATGCCGGTGCGTTTCCTGATCTACGTGGCGATCACCGCGCTGACCCGCATGCTCATCGGGCACATCGGAACCCATCATGTTCCGGATCTGGGGATCCTGCTGATTTGCGGGGCTATCCTGCTGCTTTCGGTGGGCGCGCTGGTGCTCCGCTTCGGGTCCTACAAGTATCCGTCGTCCGGGGTCCTCTACGAAATCGGCGCCGAGGGCCGAACCGGTGACGGCAAGGGGGCGACCTCCTGACCGGAGCGGCGAGCGAACTCCGGTTCCGGCGGCCGGCGCCGGAACCGGACGGACCCTAGTGGATCGGTCGATCCACTAAGCTATTGATCTGGTGGTTCGATTCAGCCAGCGGATGGGACTCATCCGTTGGCATCGAACCACTAGAGTTTCGCCTCGGCGTACATGAACCGTTGCGGGGTCACCAGTTCGTCCGGAATTTTGCCGGTCATCGCCTGCTGAAGATTGGGCCACAGCAGATTGTAGAACAGCTCGGCCCGCACCGCCGCCACCGAGGCGGCCGGAATCTCGTAGACGAGTTCGCGCTGCTCAAAGGGCTTGAGCCGCGTGTCGGCGCCCGGCTTCCTGGCGGTCGGCGGCAGCGTCGGCTTGTCGTTCTCGTCGAGCAGAACGAGATGCATGTAGGCCTTGGCGTCCTCCTCGGCCGGATGGGTCTCGAAATTGCTCCACAGCACCGCGCCGTCGGCGTCCAGCGCCGTCACCTTGACGAAGATGTTCCGGAACGGCGCCCCGGTCGGCATGCTGTGCGGTTGCAGGTTTTCCATGAACACCGTCGCCGCGATGGTGTCGCCGGTCGATTCGGCGGTCACGTCGAGCACCATGGACCGTTTGAGCATGGCCAGGCTGTGGCCGCCGCCCATGGAGTGGTCGGCCACCCCGTTGGTCACCGACATGTGGCAGGTCTGGCACTGTACCTTGGAGTCGCCGGACGCATACTCGTTTCCGGTCTGGCACAGCGGCACTCCGTGGAAGTTGTTGCGCTGGTCGTGGCAGCCGAGACAGGCATCGGAGGTCCGGAACAGGCGCGGCCGGCCGTCGAGCGGCATGTAAAGGCCCTTGGTCGGCGCCACGTGCGGGTTTTCGGTCTCGTCGAGGCCGACGATGGCGTCCTCGTCCTCCTCGTCGATGAAGCCCATCGGCCCGCCGAGGGTATCGCCCCGCGCGTAGGACAGCATGCCGAGGCGCAGCTTGCCGTCCGGCTTGCGGATTCCATTGTAGGCCGACAGCGCGTGACAGGCGACACAGTTCACGCCCTCGACATAGGCCGGCAGGGCATCGGTCTTGGAAGTATTGTCGATGGCCGCGTTGGGCACATGGCATTGCAGGCAGACCGGCAACTTGCCTTTTTTCAAGATCCCTTCCTTGGACGGGTCGCCAACCACCTTGCGGTAAAACGCGTTGTGGATCGGATCGTTGAACGCCGTGCTGTTGGCGTGCATCGAGGACTTCCACTGCGTATAGATTTCCTTGTGGCAGTCCTTGCACTCTTCCGCCGTGATGTGGTTGAGCGGCACCGATTGCCCGTTGATCTCGGCCGCGAACGCCGGTCCCACCGCCAGCAGACAGCCGATCAGCCCAAACAACCCGGCCACCGGCCGGGGTACTCTACCCTGCACTGTCATGGTGTTTCCTCTTCCCTGTAAAGATGTGCAAAGAGAAGCGTTGTCGCCGTGGCGAAACGCTATAACAAGTCATTGTTATTGATGATTTATGACTTTAATTGAATGTTGACGTGAAAACAAATGTAAAGTTAAAGTCGGTGATCGTTTTATTATTTGTTCCTAATATGCGTATTTTATAATAAGCAACCGGACCACCGTCCACGCGCTTGCAGGGAGGAATCAAGGACATGCGAAATCCTTGGAGTTGGCTTTGGACGCCGAGCCGATTTTCGCTGGCGTCGCTTCTGATCGCCGGCGGGGTGCTCGGGGCGATCACGGTCGGCGGATTTGGCGCCTTCGTCGAGTACTCGAACTCGATGGCGTTCTGCACCGGCTGCCACGAGATGGATATCGTCGACCGGGAATTTCAGGATTCGGTCCACGCCCGCAACAGGTCGGGGGTGGGCGCGGTTTGCGCCGACTGCCACGTGCCGAAAGACTGGGGCGCCAAGCTGGCCCGCAAGGTGACGGCGACCAAGGAACTCTATCACTCGATGATCGGCACCATCGACACGCCGAGCAAGTTCGAGGCCAATCGCCTGCAAATGGCGCGCCGGGTCTGGGCCAGCATGGAGGAGTCCGACTCCCTGGAATGCCGCAACTGCCACGGGTTCGATCAGATGGTTCTCGACGCGCAGTCGGAAAAGGCGCGCCGCCGCCACGCGCAGGCTCTCCGGCGCGGCGAAACCTGCGTCGACTGCCACAAGGGAATCGCCCACCACATGCCCGACATCAAGCCGGAAATCGAGGCCGCGCGCGCCCTTTTCGCGGCCCGGGTGGGGCGCGACCTGGCGGCCGCCGAGACGGTCTACGCGGCCGGCACGACACCCATTCACGCCACCGCCGACGGCACCGGCAAGGCGCTCGGCGCGGTGCTCGCGGCGGCGCGGCTGGTCGTTCTGGAGCGCGCGGACGGACGCCTGCGCGTGCGCCTCGACGGTTGGCAGGAGGCCAGCAACCGCCGCGTGATCTTCGCGGCGCGGGAAAAGCGGATTTTCCGGGCCGGCTTGGCCAGGCACGGCGCCAAGGCGCTGACCGTCGACAGCGTTCATGCCGCCGGCGGCTGGACTCCGGTCAGCCTCGAGGGCTGGGTCGGCGCCGACCGGGTGGTCGCCGATCTGGACACCCTCTGGACCTTCGCCGGGACCTACTACGACCTGGAGTGCGGCCAATGCCACATGGCCTATCCGGCCGACTGGTACGGGATCGACGAATGGGCCGACAACATCAAGGCGATGAAGCCCTACACGCGGCTCGACAAGGAGGATAACCGGCTACTGCAAATCTACATCCAGTCGCACGCGCCCCTGGAGGGACGTCCGCCGGGTGGCCGGGCGACGGACGCCAAACTCTCGTCGTCGCGGCGCGGTCCATTGCCTCGGAGCGCCGGCCGGGCGAGTCCGACCGAGTCCCTGTCGCCGTGATCCGCTGATCCGGGACGGCCGGCCGAACGCCGGTCAATCGCGCAGCACCCGCCCGTGGACCGTCCAGGTCTCGGGCAGGTGGCCGATCTCGGTGCCCCGCAGGTCGAGGTCGCCGTGCACCGTGACCCGGCCGTTCACGCGCGTCGGATCGAGCACGGCGTGCTTGAGGTCGAGGGTGCCGACCACCGTCAGGTTGGCCGGGAACGCCGGGTTCTCCCAGCCGGCGAAGGAGAGCCGTCCGAACACCGCGATGTCGCCCGCGTCCTCGAACACCATGTCGGTATAGGCCAGCTCGCCGCAGGCGACCACGCAGGGGGGCAGCCGTCGTCCGGTCAGATCGGCGACCCGCCGGCCGGCCACCTCCAGGTCGCCGGGCAGCCGATTCAACGCCGCCCCGTCGAGGATCAGAAGCTGGCCGACGGTCAACCCCGGCGGCAGGTCGCGCAACGCCGAATGCATGACCGTCAATTCCTTGAGGATGCGCGTCCCCGGGGCCAGACGGGTGACCAGGCTGTCCTCCAGGTTCAGGGTGCGCACCGACAGGCCCTCCGGCAGCCGCTCGATGGGCGACAACGCCAGGCCGACCAGCGACTGTCCGATGGTAAGATGACGCGGCAGGCTTTTGAGGGTCGAGTTGGCGACCACCAGCGAATGGCGGATGGTCAGCCGCTCGGGCAGCGCCGCCACGTCGGTCCGGTTGGTCAGAACCAGATTGTTGCGAATCCGCACGCCGGGCGCCCAGTCGGCGGCTTGCGACAGGCGCAGGATCTCGCCCTCCTCGGACAGCACGAATTCGGTCAGCCGGGAATTGATCCGGCGCGGCGCCAGATGGCGCAGCAGGCGTTCCACGTCGCCCCGGTACTTGGCCGGCACGTCGTCGTTGGCGCGCCCCTTGGCCTGTTGGACGCGGCGGCGCGACGGATCGAACTCGACCGTGCAATGGGGTCGGTTGCGGGAGTCGCGCAGTGAATAGATCCGATTGCGGAAACTGTCATAGCCGCCCTCGCCGACGCAGTGTCCCATTCGGGCTCCTTCATAGTCGAGGGCGGCGCGACTGATCAGGCGGACCCAGCGGCGTCCGCCGTCGGCCGCCAGCACCGGCTCGATGCCGTTCGGATCGTCGTCGGGCAGGTGGGCGCGCCGCGCCGCCAGCCGCCGGTGCCAGCGCGCCGAATGTATGCGCGCCTGATCGAAGGAGATGCGACCCAGCTTGTTGGCCAGCAGCGGGTCGACCGACGGCAGGGCGGCGACCCAGTCGAGCACCGCCTCCACCTCGTCGTCGGCCTCGGGCACCACCATGAACCAGGCCGGCTCGATCCGCAGGCGCCGCGCGGCGGACAGGTTGCGCGCGACGTCGGGTCGGAAGCCCGCGACGTCCGCGCCGCGCGTGGTGGTCAGGCAGCGGGGATCGCGAATCAGGAAGCGCGGAATGTGGCGCAGCGCCCAGGCCCGCCCCGTTGCGTCGAGCCGCCCGGACTTCCGCGAGACATAGGTTTCGACATCGTCGGTGTTGAGGACGAAGCGGATCATGGCGCGCTGCTGCCTTGGCTGTCATGTCACATGGGAACCGCGATTCCTCTCGGCAACCCCGTCGTTCGCCGATCCGGTTTCCGTTCGGGCGGTTAAAAAAACCTTGGTGGTGCGCGGCGATCCGCGTCATAAAAAAGAGTTGTCCAAAAAATAACACCGGGAGAGCCGCCCCATGACCGAGAGCGTCGAGATCGTGCACCAGCCGGCCCACGCCACGCCACGCCGCCAGGCGCTTCTGTTCGTGCACGGGATCTGCGGCGGTGCCTGGCTGTGGCAGGACCGGACCTTGCCGTTTTTCGCCGAGCGGGGGTTCGACAGCTACGCTCTCAGCCTGTCCGGCCACTCCGGCAGCCGTGGCTGCGGTCGGGTCGGCCGGATGTCGCTCGACCGGTTTGCCGACGATGTTGCCGACGCGGTGAGCCGAATCGACCGCCCGGTGGTCGTGGTCGGCCATTCCCTGGGCGGCGCGGTGGCCCAGAACTACGTGCGCCGCGGCGGTCGCCTGGACGGCCTGGTGCTGCTGTGCTCGGTGCCGCCGTATGGCATGGCGCGCGGCGCCGGCGAGACATTCTGGACCAACCCGGCCCTGTGGTGGACAATGACCATGCTGTCGGTCTACGGCCTCGAGGCCGGCGATTTCTCGGTGATGCGCGATAACCTGTTCCCGAACGGGGTCGACGACGCGGACTTCGAACGCTTCGTCAGCCAGGTCGACGACGTGGCGGTGCGGGCCTCGTTCGAGGCATCCGGCTGGCGGCCGATGGCCCCGTTGCCGTGGATGGCCGGCAATGTGTTGGTGATCGGCGGCGACCGCGATCATTTCCTGCCGACCACCGACCTGTTGATGACCGCCGCCTACTACGGCGTGCGGCCGCATATCGTCGAGCGCCTGGGGCATCTGCCGATGCTCGACCCGCATGGCCACGAGGCCGATCAGGTGATTCTCGATTGGCTCGATCAGGCCGCCTGACCGGCGTTCCCGGTCATTTCGGCGACAGCGCCGCCCAGGCCGCGAGGTAGGCGCCCAGGTGCGGCCGTTCCGGCGCCTCCGCTTCGAGATAGGCCAGCAGGTCGGCGTTGGCTTTCCGGAACCCGTCGGCCGGCAGGGTGCCCCGGTGGTGCATGTGACGCAGGTAGAGCAGATACGTGTTGAGGACGTCGGTCTCGCAGTAGTCGCGGATTCCGCCGATATCGCCGGCGTCGAACCGGGTCATGACGTCGGCGCCGTCCATGCCCGGCTTGCCGGGCAGTCCGAGCACCGCGCAGATTTCGTTGAGGCGCACCCGCGCCGAGGCGCCGCGGTCCGACAGGACATCCAGAAGGTCGCAGTGCCAATCGTCCGAATAGCGGCTGGAATAGGCGTTCCAGCGGTCCTTCGACTGGTGAAGAACCGGCGCCGCGACGCCGTGCCTCATGGCCCGGTAGCGCAGCACCGGCAGGTCGAATCCGCGCCCGTTGAAGGTGACGAGGCGCGGTCGCTGACGGTCCAGGAACTGGAAGAACCCGGCCACCAGCCCGGCCTCGTCGGTGCTCGGCGTTCCGCCGCTGCGCAGTTCCGCGAGGTGGTAGCGCTCGCCCTCGGCGTCGTGCTCGATCTCGGCGCGCAGGAAGGAAATCGCCACCACCCTATGGAACGGCTGGCGCGGAAACGGATTGCGGCCGTCGGTGATCTCCAGGTGATAGCGGGTGAGGGCATCGCGCCGCGCCGCCACGTCGGGATCGTCGATCCCGGTCAGTGCCGGCACCGCCTCGGTGTCGGGCACCGTCTCGATGTCGAATACGATCAGCGACCGATGCCGCATCGTGGCTTCTCCCGGCCTTCCCGCCCTGTTATACACCCATCGGATTGGCGAACAACCGAAGGACCCCGAAGATGAAAAATCTCGGCAACATGATGAAGCAGGCGCAAAAAATCCAGGAGCAGATGCAGGAACTCCAGAAGGAGCTGGAGGACGCCGAAATCGAGGGCAAGTCGGGCGGCGGCATGGTCACCGTGACGCTCACCGGCAAGGGCGTGATGCGGCGTCTCAAGATCGACCCGTCGCTGGTCGATCCCAGCGACGCCGAGGTGCTTGAGGACCTGATCGTGGCGGCGCATGCCGACGCCAAGGCCAAGGTGGAGGAAATGACCCGCGAGCGGATGTCGGAACTGGCCGGCGGGCTGCCGCTGCCGCCGGGCATGCAGCTACCGTTCTGAGGCCCGTGACCACCGGCCTCGACCCGCTCATACGCCTCCTGTCGCGGTTGCCGGGGCTGGGTCCGCGATCGGCCCGCCGTCTGGCCCTGTACCTGGCGACCCATCGCGACGACGTGCTGGACCCGCTGGTCCGGGTGCTCGGCGAGACGGCGCGCGCGGTCCGGCGCTGCTCGACCTGCGGCAACCTGGATACCGCCGATCCCTGCGCCATCTGCGCCGATCCACGGCGCGACCGCGCGACCCTCTGCGTGGTCGCCGACGTGGCCGGCCTGTGGGCGCTGGAACGGGCGGCGGCCCATCACGGCACCTATCAGGTGCTGGGCGGGGTGCTGTCGGCGCTCGACGGCATCGGGCCGGACGATCTGGCCATCGGCGACCTGCTCGGGCGGATCGAGGCGGATTCGGTGGGCGAGGTGATTTTCGCCCTTCCGTCGACGGTCGACGGCCAGACCACCGCCCACTATCTGGCCGAGCGGCTGGCCGGGCGCGGGGTCGCGATGAGCGGCCTGGCGCGCGGGGTGCCGGTCGGCGGCGACCTGGATTACCTGGACGACGGCACCCTGATCGCGGCGCTGAACGACCGTCGGCGCATGTGACCCGCCGCCTCGCGCCGCTCCGGCGGCGATGCTATAGTGATCGGCGCGGCGCAGCCGTCATCGCGACAGGGAGCCCGATCCATGACCGCCAAGGCGGCCGACCCGCCCGATCCCGACATTGGCGACGACTCGGCGGTTGCCGATCCGGCCGCATCGCGCGATCTGTTCTACGTCACCTACATCTCCGCCCTGCTCGATCACCATGATTGGTTGTGCCGAGTTCACCGGACGATCGTCGGCGGCGACGGAGCCGACCCCGACATCGTCGGCGAGACGGCCTACCGACAGACCCGGTTCGCGCAGTTTCTCGAAATGGTCGAGCCGCACCTGATGCCCTACGTGGAGGCGGTGCGCGCGGCGCATTTCGACTCCCACCGCCTGGCCCAGAAGCTGGTTGCCGAGGCCGAGCGCGAGCCGGTCGGCGCGGCGCGCCTGGATGTTTTTCTGACCGCCCTGGACCGCTTTCGCCAGGCGGCCCTGCGGTTGGCCGACCATGCCGACGACCTGACCCCGGCGGTCGATCCGCAGACCCGACTCTACACCCGCGATTACATGGCGCGGCGGCTGCGCGAGCAGTGCGACCTGGGGCGCCGGGTGAGTCAGCCGTTCTGCGTCGGCCTGTCCGAGCTGGACCAGTTCGAGGCCATCGAATCCCGGCATGGGGGTCAGGTCCTGGAACCGGTGCTGCACGAGATCGCGCGTCGCTTCGTGCGCCGGGTGCGGCTATACGACAACGTTTTCCGCTACTCCCAATCGCGGTTCGGGTTCATCTTTCCGGCCACCCGCCTGCGCGATGCCCTGGTGGTCTGCGACCGGGTGCGTCAGGACGTGGCGGCGCGCCCGGTCGCCATCCCGGGCGGCGAGGGGGTCGAGGTGAGCCTGTCCATCGGGCTCCTGGAGTACGGGCTCGGCGAACACCCGGACGATCTGCTGAAGGTGGCCGAGGTCAATCTGGCGCGGGCCCGCAACGACGGTCGCAACCGGGTGGTGGGCTGACCGCCGACCCAGGACTCGTTGCGATCTCAAATCGACCTTCTTGCTGACAGCGTGTTCGGTTCAAGGAATTTCTCGGTTGGCGGATGTATGGGATCTTACGGGAATTATCAGAGCTATGGCGATTCCGGAACCGATGTATATCACCCAGGCCTCGGCGGATTGCAATAATACGATAAATCCAGGATTCCCGCTTAATAGTTGCATGATGGGCATGCGGATCAGGTTGTCGCCCACGGCCAAGAGAATCACGCCGTATGTGGCGCCTTTCAGGAGCTTATTGCGGAACGGTATCGATGCACCCAGAAAATAATACAATATTACCTTAAAGGCGGCCGGAATCAACGCGGTAAGCGCGGCAGTCATCACGAACCATGCGGGATAGGGATCGCGAATGACGTTGGCCATGAGGCCTTTTCCGGCCGCGTCGTCGATTATGGAGGTAATCCAGGTCTCGCCGTATAGGGTGTGGAAAACGAAGCCGAAGCCCGTAATCAGTATTGTTGCGATAACGATTCGAGCGACGCTCATCATACCCCCCCTTGATGCATATCTGGGATTTCCATCGGTCATTACGGGAAAATCAGCATGACCTGACCTTAGGGTCACGGACCCGTTGTCGGCACCATCCGGCTTCTTTTCATCCGGTTCCGTTGCCGGCCAGAGCGTTCAGCACCCCGCATTCGGCCACCGATTCGGCGTCGCAGCAGTCGACGATCCGCTCCAGTTCGGCTTCCAGGCCCTTCAGGCGGGCGATGCGGTCGCGCGTTTCGCGCAATTGATCGCGGGCGATGCGGTCGGCCTCGGCGCAGGGGCGGTCGGGATGGGCCGACAGACGCAGGAGATCGCGGATCGACTCCAGGGACAGGCCCAGGTCGCGGGCATGGCGGATGAACTTCAGGCGGCGCAGGGCGTCGGGCGAGTAGCGGCGCTGGTTGCCGTCGGTGCGGGGCGGCGGCGCGATCAGGCCGATGCGCTCGTAGTAGCGAATCGTCGGCACCTTGACGCCGGTACGTTTCGACAGGTTACCGATCGAGACCATCGGACGAAGCCCCTTGAACCTCTAGCAGCTATAGGAATTAGGGTCTCCATGGACCCATAGTCAAGAGGTGACGGCATGAGTGGTTGCGGCTGCGGTGGCGATGTCCGGTTCGAGGGACTTTCGGACGATTACAAGCGTCGTCTGTGGATCGTGATCGTGATCAACGCGACCATGTTCGGCGTCGAGATGGCGGCCGGCCGGGCCGCGCGGTCGCAGGCCTTGCAGGCCGACGCCCTGGACTTCCTGGGCGACGCGGCGACCTACGGCCTGTCGTTGGCGGTGATCGGGGCGTCGCTGCGGGTGCGCGCCACCGCCGCCCTGGTCAAGGGCGTCAGCCTCCTGCTGATGGGGATGTGGGTGTTCGGGTCGACCGTCCACCGGGTGTTCGTGCTGGAGCAGCCGCAGGCCGAGGTGATGGGGGTCATCGGTGTTCTCGCCCTGGCCGCCAATCTGGCGAGCGTGCTGCTCCTCGTCCCCTACAGGGACGGCGACGCCAACGTGCGTTCGGTGTGGCTGTGTTCGCGCAACGACGCCATCGGCAACGTGGCGGTGATGGTCGCGGCGCTCGGCGTCTGGGGCACCGCGACCGCCTGGCCGGACGTGATCGTGGCGGCGATCATGGCGGGACTGTTCCTCGGTTCGGCGGCGCGCATCATTGGTCAGGCGCTGCGCGAGCGGCGGATGGAGGGGGCGGTCTGCATGGCTACCGGCCGATCTCCCTGATCGCCTCGTCCATCGCCACCATGCGCTTCGCGGCGACCACGTGCAGGTTCTCGATCAACTTGCCGTCCATCACCACGACCCCCTTGCCCTCGGCCTCGGCGGCCGCCAGGTTGGCGATGATGCGGCGCGACCAGTCCACCTCGTCCGGCGACGGCGTGAACACCTCGTTGGCCTTGGTGATCGTCTTCGGATGAATGAGGGTCTTGCCGTCGAAACCCAGCTCGCTGCCCTGCACGCAGGAGTATTCGAAGCCCTCGTCGTCGTCGAGATCCAGGAACACCCCGTCGAGCGCCGCCAGGCCATGGGCGCGGGCGGCCAGCAGGCACAGGTGCAGCGAGGTGATCATCGGCAGCCGCATCCGGGTGTGGGCGCAGCGCAGGTCCTTGCCGAGATCGGAGGTGCCGAGCACCAGACCGACCAGACGCTCGCTCGATCCGGCGATTTCCTCCACCCTGAGCACCCCGCGCGGGGTCTCGATCATGCACCAGACGCCCATGTCGGCGGGCGCCCCCACGCCGTCCATCACCGCGATCACCTGGCGCACCGCGTCGGCGCTCTCGGCCTTCGGAATCAGCAGCCCGTCGGCGCCGCTCGCCGCCGCCGCCACGATGTCCTCGTGGCCCCAGGGCGTGTTCAGGCCATTGACCCGGATCAGGATCTCGCGCTTGCCGTAGCCCCCCGCGCGGACCGCCGCGCAGACCTGCTCGCGGGCCAGCGGCTTGGCGTCCGGCGCCACCGCGTCCTCGAGGTCGAGGATCAGGCCGTCGGCCGGCACCGCGCGGCCCTTTTCCAGGGCCCGGGCGTTGGAGCCGGGCATGTAGAGCACGGAACGGCGCGGGCGTGCGTCACGGGTCATGGTTTCCCTCTTCGGCTGTTTTTTTCGCATCCGCGAAGAAAGATACCGCACTGCGGCACGACCGGCAACTGTTATGATAACGATTCTAATCTGGATATTGCCCACGCAACCCCGGAACCTAGGCATGAGAGGTTCCGCGTCTGTTGGAATAATTTGTCCCAGATGACGTCTCATTGATGTTATCTGGGACAACATCTAGAAAATTCATATTAGCACTTACGTTAACAGTATGTCTTGTAAATTATAAATATATGTAAACACGAAATTCCAATAATTATTAAATGAGTCAGTAAATTCACGCTAATATTGGTTACTTTATGGGTTTCACCATTTATGCATACAGGATTTCCATCCGCATAAAGCTTTCCTATTTTTAAAACTGGAATATATTCTGGCTCTAAATCTCTCGCTATAGCCATTCTAATCTTGAAGTATCCATACGTACGGCGATGCGTCAATAACCAAGCCACGGAGGCGATTAGACCGGCGATAGAAGAAACTTGTAAACCTAAATTTCCACATACTAGAGATGGGTTGCTTAGATATTTTATAGAAAACCCTAGAAAAATTGATTGTGGAACAAGGAATACCGCAAAAAGCGTCCACAGGATTCGACCCTCATGCCGGACCATATCCAATGCCACTTTGTATGCATCAAGCTTTTGTGTTTTATCCACCCCAAGTTAACTCCCGAAATCTGTAAGCTTTTATCGGAGGATTTAGCTGGCGCCTCAGGCGCCGGGGGTGTCCTCGGACGCCGGCTTGACCGTCAGCGTCACGCCGTCGGCGCCCGTGACCTCGACCGTCGTTCCGGCCGGCAGCGTCGGGCCGGTCACCTGCCAAAAGGTATCCCCGGCCTTGATCTTGCCCCGGCCGTTCGCGATGGGGGTGTGCAACGGATAGGCCTTGCCGACGTGTTGGAGTCCGCGCCGGTTGAGGGTCGGATGGTCCTCGGGTTCGGCCTGGCGGTTCATGGCGCGGCGACCGAGGACCACCGAGACCAGCGCCAGGCCGGCGAACAGCAGGACCTGATATTGCCAGGCCATCTCGGGGAACACGGCGACGACCAGACCGATCAGCAGACCGGCCACGCCCAGCCACACGAACACCAGACCCGGCGCGAACACCTCCAGCAGGATGAACAGCACGCCGAGGATCAGCCAGTGCCAGAAGGCGGGATCGCCGCTCAGACCGTCCCCCATGGATCAGGCCTCCCAGGGACCGGGTTGCGCCGGCGGCTCGGCGGCGGGGCGGGCGCCGACGGGCGCCGCGATGCCCGAGGGCCTCGGGGCGTCCGGCCGCAACAGTTCGGCGATCCCGCCGACCGAGCCAATGAGCCCGCTGGCCTCCAGGGGCATCATGATGATTTTCTGATTCTCCGCCGAGGCGATCCGCTCCAGGGCCTCCGTGTATTTCAGGGCCACGAAGTAGTTGACCGCCTTCACGTCCCCCTGGGCGATCGCCTTGGAGACCATGTCGGTGGCCTTGGCCTCCGCCTCGGCCTCCCGCTCGCGGGCCTCGGCGTCGCGGAAGGCGGCCTCGCGCCGCCCCTCCGCCTCCAGGATGGCCGATTGCTTCTCGCCCTCGGCGCGCAGGATGGCGGCCTGTTTTTCGCCCTCCGCCGTGAGGACCTCGGCGCGCTTGTCCCGCTCGGCCTTCATCTGGCGGGCCATGGCGTCGACCAGATCCTTCGGCGGCGTGATGTCCTTGATCTCGACCCGGGTGACCTTGACGCCCCAGGGCGTGGTCGCCTCGTCGATGACCATGAGAAGCTGCGCGTTGATTTTGTCGCGCTGGCTCAGCAACTCGTCCAGGTCCATGGACCCCATGACCGTTCGGATGTTGGTCATCGCCATGTTCAGCATCGCCCGTTCGAGCTGGTTGACCTCGTAGGCCGCCTTGACCGGATCGATCACCTGGAAGAACACCACCCCGTCGACGGTGACCATGGCGTTGTCCTTGGTGATCACTTCCTGGGTCGGCACGTCGATGACCTGCTCCATCATGTTCATCCGGGCCCCGATGCGGTCGATCACCGGCATGATGACGCGCAGTCCGGGCCGAAGTGTCCGCGTGTAGCGGCCGAATCGCTCGACGGTGAGTTCCCAGCCCTGCGGCACCAGCTTGACGCCGAGCAGGACGATGGCCATCGCGAGCACCAGTACCGCGATGACGAACCCGGAAAACGACCCGATGACCATGTCCATGACCCGACTCCCTATGGGGTTGCTCCTCTGGGACCGCAGACTAGCGTCATCGCGTCGCGATGGCGACCGCCAAACGAAGCGGGGCCCGCGACGGGGCCCCGGCTCGCGGTTCCGGCTGGATGCGGGGTCAACGCCCCAGGCGCGGATGCCGCTCGATCAGGGCCTCGGCGATCTGCACCGCGTTCAGCGCCGCGCCCTTGCGCAGGTTGTCGGCCACCACCCAGATGTTCAGGCCGTTCTCGACCGTCGGGTCGCGGCGGATGCGGCTCACGTAGACCGGATCCTCGCCGGCGCATTCGGCCGGGGTCACGTAGCCTTCGTCGGCCCGGTAGTCGACCACCGTCACCCCCGGCGCCTTGCGCAGGGCGGCGCGCGCCGCCTCCTCGTCGATCGGCCGCGCGCAGTCGAGGTTGATCGCCTCGGCGTGGCCGACGAAACAGGGCATGCGCACGCAGGTCGCGGTGACCTGGATGTCCGGGTCCAGGATCTTGCGGGTCTCGACCACCATCTTCCATTCCTCCTTGGTCGACCCGTCGTCCATGAACTTGTCGATATGAGGGATGCAGTTGAAGGCGATCTGCTTGGTGAACTTGGCCGGCTGCACCGGATCGTTCACATAGATGCCGCGCGTCTGGTTGAACAGTTCGTCCATCGCCTCCTTGCCGGCGCCGCTGGTCGACTGATAGGTCGCCACCACCACGCGGCGGATGCTCGCCAGATCGTGCAGCGGCTTCAGGGCGACCAGCATCTGAATGGTCGAGCAGTTGGGGTTGGCGATGATCCGACGCTTGGTGAATCGGTCGATGTCCGTCGGGTTGACCTCCGGCACCACCAGCGGCACGTCCGGTTCCATGCGGAAATACGAGGTGTTGTCGATCACCACCGCGCCCGCCTCGGCGGCGCGCGGGGCGTGCTTGGCCGACACCGAGGCGCCGGGCGACGACAGCACGAGGTCGGTGCCGGCGAAATCGTAGGTTTCCAGGTCGTGGACCCTGAGCACCTCCTCCTCGCCGTACGACACCTCGCGGCCGACCGACCGCGCGGAGGCCAGGGCGACCACCTCGTCGGCCGGAAACTCCCGCTCGGCGAGAATGGCCAGTATCTCGCGTCCCACGTTGCCGGTGGCGCCGACCACCGCGACCTTGTACCCCATGGTTCCTACTCCAGTTCGTTCTTCGGCCCGGGCTCTTCGTCTCCGGGGCGCCGTGCATGCACACGAAAGCCCGCGAAACGATCCTCGCGGGCCTTGGGTTGCATCAACAGGTGCCGGCCCGCGACTAATCGGTGGTCTTGGTCCGGGTCTTGGAAGGGACGGCGCAAGCCAACGCGCCGCCCGAACGGGCGACGGAACCGGCATCCAAAATGAGCACTTGGCCGAGCATCGTGTCGGTGCCTCCGTCGCCGTCACAAGTAGACCCCCGATGATCGGAATTCAAGCGATTTGTGGCGGCGCGAACTTGGCGTATGGTCGGCCGGACGCCGGCGACGGAGACACCGCATGAAACTCTACACCTACGACAGCGCCCCCAATCCGCAAAGGGTGCGGTTCTTCCTGGTCGAGAAGGGGCTCGACGTGGCGTCGGAGACCGTCGACCTCGCCACCCAGACCCAGTTGAGCGACGCCTACCGGGCCATCAACGACCGTTGCGACGTCCCGTTCCTGGTGCTCGACGACGGAACCGGGATCGGCGAGGTGGAGGCGATTTGCCGATATCTGGAGGAGATCCAGCCGCGACCGCCGCTGTTCGGCCGCGACCCGGTGGAGCGGGCGCGGGTCGCCATGTGGACCCATCGCATGGAAGCGGAGGGGTTGCAGGCCGGCATGGAGGCCTACCGGAACGGTCATCCCTGGTTCGCCGGACGCGGCCTCGTCGGCCCACGGGGATATTCGCAGATTCCGGACCTCGCCGAGCGCGGGCGGCGGCGGGTCGAGCAGTTCTTCGAAAGCCTCGACCGCCGGCTCGCCGAGGTGCCCCACGTGGCCGGCGCGGCGTTCTCGATCGCCGACATCACCGCCTACGTGAGCCTCGATTTCGCGGCCCGCGCGCGGCTTCGGCCGGCCGAGTCCCTGAGCCATCTCGCGCGCTGGCGCGAGGCCGTCGGCCAGCGGCCCGGCGCCGCGGTCTGCGCGCGGCGGCGACGATAGGTCGCCGCGCGTGTTCGCGTCACGACAGGATCTTGAGCGCGAACACGACCGACAGGAAGGAGAACACCCAAAGCACGACGGGGCCGCCCGGGCCGCTGAATTCCAATCCGAACACCTTGAACTGAACGAGGCCCTCCTCGCCGGTGAAGAGAATGAAAACAACCGAAAACGTGATGGCGCCGGCGGTCGGCAATCCGTAAATCACCATCCAGTTTTCATGCAGGATATGCCGCATTTCAGGTAATCCGATATAGAAAAAACCCACTCCCATCAATCCCAGGAATATTTCAATCCCAATAACGCCCAGAACAACCAATATCGCAAAACGTTTCTTGTTGGCGATCGGAACCATTTTCGAACAAGCTCCCGTGAATTTCCGGAACGTACTCTTCGTGGAGTGTTTGTTTTTCCGTTTTTTGGCTGAAACAATAATCCAGGACGAGGAGGCGCGCGTTGGATCGTCAACCCTCGATGAAGCTCGACTCGCAATATTGACGGCGCGCCTTGAGCTGCCGGCACAACGCCTGGGCCGCCCCCTGGCTGTTCAGGGGTCCGGCCTTGAGGCGGTAATAGACCCCCTTGCCGGCTCCCAGGTTGACCCGCGTAATCTCCGGCTCCAGGCTGCCCAGAAGCGCGGCGTGAGCCCGCTTGAGCTGGGTCCATCCGCGTCTTGCCGCGCGTTCCGAGCGATAGGAGGCGATGTGCACCGCCGGCTGCGGGCCGCCGCCCGGCGCCATCATCGCCCTCGAGTCCGCTCCGGCCGCCCGGGGGGCGCCCGGCCGTTGCTGCAGGCCGGATCCGATGGCCGTGCGCTCGCGGGTCACCTCGTCCGAGGAAATCAGTTGCGCCTCGTTCAGCATTTCCAGGCGGCGCACCAGATCGGCCGCCGCCATCAGGCCGCGCGGCGGGGGCATCGGGACGGCGGTGACGGGCGGTGTTTCCGGCAGCAGGCCGTCGAGGATCATCTTGCGTTCCGACGCGTGCTGGCCGACCGTCATGGCGCGCATCTCCAGGGCCCGGCCGATCGCCCGCAGGCGACCCAGCACCTGATCGGTGGTCGGCACCGGGCGCTCCAGCCCGGCGGCCGGCGGCGACGAGGTCAGGGGCAACAGGGCGCCCACGTTGGCCTTGCGCCGGGCCGCGTACTCGTCGGGCGTGATCAGGCCCTGATCGCGCAACGCCTTCAGGGTCTCGAACCGCGACATGACGTTGGCGTCGGAGTCGCTGGCCGCCCCCATCCCGTCGCCGTGTAGCGGCATCGCGCCGCCGGCCGCCGGGCCCATGGTTTCCACCTCGCCGCCCATCGCGGCGGGGTCCAGGCGACCGGTCACGTTGCCGCTCTGCAACAGGCTCAGATTGACGCTGGCGATCTCGGACACCGGCCGGGTGGTGAAGTTGTTCATCACCATGAGTTGCTCGGTCTCCGACGGCCTGAGCGCCAGCACCGCCTCGTACATCGCCCGCGCGCGGGTGGTCTGGCCGGTGTGGTGGTACAGGGTGGCGCGCCCGAGCAGGGCGTGGACGTCGTTCGGGTTGGCCTTCAGGGCCTTGTCGAAATGCGACTCGGCGAGCACGAAATTGCCCTTGGCGAGCTCGGCGATCCCCAGTTCGGCCTCGACGTTGTCGGCCTTCAGCGGGCTGTTGGTCCAGAACGCCGGCTTCAGCATCTGCGGGTCGGCCGGCAGCCCGCACCCGGCGAGGATGAGGACCGTGCAGACCGTCGCCACGTTGCGGATGGATGGGGTCACCGTGCGCCTCCCGTCGGGCCTCCGGCCGGCCGGCTCCGTGTCGCCGGCCGTCGAATATACGTTATAATTCAGAAAACCAGGGCTTTGTAAATAAACTGCTAAAAGCCCGGGGCGCGGCATGGGAACCGACGACTTCGCGTTTGGTCGCCGTCGCGTCACGAAACCTTCAAGACCGCCGCCGCGCCGCCGTTGTACACAGGCGGCTCCATCAGACGGGAGCCGCCGGCCATGCGCGTCGAAACCATTCTCACCAATGCCCGGGTGGTGACCCGCGACGCCACGGTTCACGGCACGCTCGTCGCGCGCGACGGCAAGATCGCCGACCTGGACGACCGGCCGAGCACCCTGCCCGATGCGATCGATCTGGAGGGCGATCTTCTGCTGCCGGGCCTGATCGACGTCCACACCGATGCCCTGGAACGCCACCTGGAGCCCCGCCCGGAGGTATTCTGGCCGACTCTCGCCGCCCTGCTGATCCACGACCGGCAAATGGTGGCGGCCGGCGTCACCACGGTATTCGACTCCCTCTACGTGGGCACCGACCAGAATTTCGACGCCCGCCAGGCGGCGCTGATCAAGTCGTTCGAGGCCATGGAACGGGCGCAGGCCGACGGCCTGCTGAAAAGCGACCATTTCCTGCACCTGCGCTGCGAACTGCCGTCGGACGGCCTGATTCCCGCCCTCGAGGGGTTCATCGACGATCCCTTCGTGCGCCTCGTCTCGGTGATGGACCATACCCCCGGGCAGCGCCAGTGGGCCGATCTGGACAAATGGTACCTCTATCACAGCCGCACCAAGTCACGGTCCGAGCTGGATGCCCTGCATGCCGACCGCCGGGAGCGCCAGGCGGTCAATTACGCCCCCAACCGGCGGGCGGTGATCGCCCTCGCCCGGGCGCGCGGCCTGCCGCTGGCCAGCCACGACGACACCACCCTGGAGCATGTCGCCGAGGCGGTGAATGACGGGGTGACGATCTCCGAGTTCCCGACCAGCCTGGAGGCGGCCCGGGCCGCCCACGCGGCCGGGCTGGGAACCATCATGGGGGGTCCCAACGTGGTGATGGGCGGCTCCCATTCCGGCAACGCGGCGGCGCGTGCCGTGGCGGCGGCCGGGGCGCTCGACGGCCTGGCCTCCGACTACGTGCCGATGAGTCTGATCCAGGCCGCCTTCCTGCTCCACGACGAGGCCGGAACCGACCTCGCCGCCGCCGTCGCCACGGTGTCGGCCGAGCCGGCCCGCATGGTCGGGTTGACCGATCGCGGCGAGATCCTTCCCGGACGCCGGGCCGACCTGCTGTGGGTCAAGGACTACCGGCATGTGCCGGTGATCCGCGCCGTGTGGCGGGCCGGGGAACGGGTCATGTGATACCGGTCCCGAGCCGATGGTTCGGGGCCGGCATCATTCGGAGGCCGGATCAGTCCGCCGTCTCGCCGCCGAGCACGATCGCGAACAGCCTCGGCATGTCGACTCCCGTGGATGCCTCGATGTCGCGGAGGGTCTGGCCGTCGGTGATGCCGGAAATGCCGGCTTGCGCGAAACGGCTTGTCATGTCGGCGGGCGTTTCCCCGACCACCTGGGCAAGAACCGAGATCGGCGCCCCGGCCGACGCCTCCACGTAGAGCTTCATGGGATTTCCGCCGCCCGGCGCCACTTCGGCGGCGCCGACGAAGGCGATGGCGGTCAGGCCGGCGGTCGCCATCGCCCAGCGGGCGCGCGGCTTGGCGAGCAGGGTCGAGAACGCCCGCGCGTGGCGGATCACGTGAAGGGCGGCGGCCGCGACAAAGGCGATCCCGGCCCACTCGTGCAGCGTCATGAAAGATCTTTCGCCCACGTGAAAGAAGATCAAGACGCCCGTGACGCCGACGACGGCGAAGGTGGCGACGGTCGCCACCGTGGCGTAGCGTTGCAGAAAGTCGCGCCGTCCGGGAACGGTGCCGTCCAGGGGAAGCCGGCGCGTGGAAGGCTGGGTCTCGGGATACATGGCAAATCCTCGCTCGAAGGCAACGGGTTGATTGTCGCGACGAAGATAGTTCCGCCACGCAACCGGTTTATGTCGGGCTGGTATGCGCCGTGTAACGCCGTGTATCTTTTGTCGTCGGCCCCGAAACATTCGTCGGGGCCCCAAGATGACTGTCGCCGGGCCCTAATAGGCGTGCTCGCGGAACACCGGATCGACGCTGCCCTCCCAGCGCCGCTCGAACGCGCACAGCAACTCGTCGGCCGCGGTGAATCCGGAATCGGCGATGTTGAACAGATCGTTCAGGAAATGAGTCTCGTTGAGGCCGACCACGTCCAGGCGGTTGCGCCGGCATAGACCGTCATGGGCGATCTTGAGCATGTCGCCCGCCACCTCCTTGACCGTGCGGTTTCGGAACGGTGTCGCCAGGCCGTGGCGCGGCACCTCGGCCCGCAGGTACGCCAGATCGTCGAGAGTCCAATCGCGAACCATTTGCCCGGCCTCGTCCACCGACACCGAATCATAGAGCAGGCCGACCCACAGCGCCGGCAGGGCGCAGATGCGGTCCCAGGGGCCGCCATCGGCGCCGCGCATCTCCAGGTAGCGTTTCAGGCGCACCTCGGGGAAGGCGACGGTCAGGTGATCCTCCCAGTCCTTGAGGGTCGGCCGCTCGCCGGGCAGGGCCGGCAGGCGGCCGTCCATGAAATCGCGGAACGACTGCCCGGCGGCGTCGACGTAGCGACCATCCCGGTAGACGAAGTACATCGGCACGTCGAGCATGTAGTCGACGTAGCGCTCGAACCCGAAGCCGTCCTCGAACACGAACGGCAGCATGCCGCAGCGGTCGGGGTCCACGTCGGTCCAGATGTGGCTGCGGTAGCTCAGGAAGCCGGTCGGCCGGCCGTTCTTGAACGGCGAGTTGGCGAACAGTGCCGTGGCCACCGGCTGCAGGGCCAGGGACACCCGGAACATGTCCCGCATGGCGGCCTCGGAATCGAAGTCCAGGTTGACCTGGATGGTGCAGGTGTTGACCATCATGTCGAGCCCGAGGCCGCCCCGGGTCGGCATGTGGCGGCGCATGATCCCGTAGCGCCCCTTGGGCATCCAGGGCACCTCGGCGACCGGAACCTTCGGGTTGTAGCCGAGCCCCAGGAAGGCGATTCCGAGGTCGGCCGCCACCGTCTTGACCTGCTTGAGATGGGTGTTCACCTCGGTGCAGGTCTGATGGATGTTTTCGAGCTGGTTTCCGGACAGCTCCAACTGACCGCCCGGTTCCAGGGTGATCGAGCCTTGGCCGTCGGCCCCGAGGGCGATCGGGTTCCCGTTCTCGTAAACCGGTTCCCAGCCGAACTCGCGAAGCCCCTCCAGCACCGCCCGGACGCCGCGCGGCCCCTCGTAGGGCAGCGGCTTGAGGGTTGTCAGGCAATAGGCGAATTTTTCGTGCTCGGTGCCGATGCGCCAGGCGTCGCGCGGCTTGCAGCCGGACTCCATGTAGGCGATCAGGCGGCGCTTGTCGGTGACGGGTTCGGTCATGGGGCGTCCTGTCCTTTTGGTGGCCGGGTCCAGTCGCCGCCCAGGGATTGCCAGCAGGCAAGGCCGGCCACGGCGGCGGTTTCCGCGCGCAGCAGGCGCGGACCCAGGAAGATGCGGACAACAAACGGCAGCCCGGCGAGGTCGTCAAGCTCGGCGTCGGCGAACCCGCCCTCGGGGCCGATCAGCAGGCCCGGCGGCGGTCCGGCGTGACCGGCGATCCAGGCGGCGAACGGCCGTCCGGACCCCGACTCGTCGGCCACCGCCAGCGGCCGCGCCGGGTCCCAGGCGGCCAGCATCGACTCGAGCGTCGCCGGGTCGCGCAGGTCCGGCAGGCCCGGGCGACCGCATTGCTCGGCCGCCTCGACGATTCGCGCGCGCAAGCGATCCATGTTGATCCGCCCGGCCTGGGTATGCCGGGTCCGCACCGGCCACAGGACCGAGGCGCCCATCTCCACCGCCTTCTCGATCAGGAAGTCGGTGCGGTCCTTCTTGAGCGGCGCGAACAGCAGCCAGGGGCCGGTCTCCTCCCGTTGCGGCCGGGTTTGGCGCACCGCCTCGGCCGCGCCGCGCCTTCGGTCGAGCACGGTGAGGATCGCCGTCCAGTCGCCGTCGCGGCCGTTGAACAGGCCCACCGAATCGCCGACCGCAAGCCGCAGCACGCCGCCCAGGTAGTGGGTCTGGGCCGGGGTCAGGTCGATCACCGCGCCCGGGCGAAGATCGGCGGCCACATGGAGTCGGGTCGGGGTGCGGGACATGGCGGCATGATAGCGTCGCGAACGCACCGGCGCGCCGATTTTGTTCCGGCGCGGCGGATGGCACGGTACCGCTATCTTGTCCAGATGAATCAATTTTGATACGATTGGACATGCCCGACCAAGCGAAGCGCATCGAGGCGGTTTTCTATCGGACCGGCTCCGGCGCCGAACCGGTCAGGGCTTGGCTGAAGTCGCTCGACCGGAACGATCGCCTGAAAATCGGGACCGACATCAAAACGGCCGAATACGGCTGGCCAATCGAAATGCCGACCTGTCGTCCGATGAAACAGGGACTCTTCGAGATTCGCAGCCATCTCGGCGATCGGATCGCACGGGTTCTGTTCTGCGTCGTCGATGGTCGCTTGGTGCTGCTGCATGGGTTCATCAAGAAGAGCCGGACAACCCCCAAGTCCGATCTCGACCTCGCCTTGGCGCGAAAACGCAAACTGGAGACGCCGCGATGAGCACCACCGACACTCCCCACATCGGTTCGACCTTGGACAGCCTCTTGGAAGAAGACGGCCTGCTGGCCGAGTCCCACGCCGTCGCGATCAAGCGCACCCTGGCCTGGCAGGTCGGCCGGATCATGACCGAAGAAAACCTTAGCAAGACGGAGATGGCGCGGCGCATGGGCACCAGTCGCGCCGCCCTCAACCGCCTGCTTGATCCCGAGAACCCGTCGGTGACCCTGCTGACCATGGACCGCGTCGCCGCGGTTCTGGGCAAGCGGCTAAAGGTGGAACTGGTGGACGAGGTGGCTTGAGAGAATCTCTTAGAAAAGAACTTGATTTAGATGTTGTTTTTTGTGGCAAACCACCCTTCTACCACTGCACTACGAATTGAGATGCCCTCCCCACAGAGGTGCTTTTTTTGGAAGGCTACCGATGCTAAAAACGCCTTCGTCATGATCAGCACGGCAACCGACATTCCCCGCGATTCCTGGATCGACCACTGGGCGCCCAGCGGCAGCCGGCCCTATCTGCGCCTGATGCGGCTGGACCGGCCGATCGGTACCTGGCTTCTGCTGCTGCCCTGCTGGTGGAGCACCGCGCTGGCCTCCGAGTCCTGGCCGGACCCGAGGCTGATGCTACTGTTCGCCGTCGGCGCCCTGATCATGCGCGGCGCCGGCTGCACCATCAACGACATCGTTGACCGCGATTTCGACGGCCGGGTGGCGCGCACCGCCGATCGGCCGATCGCCAGCGGCGCGGTGACCCGCGTCCAGGCGATCCTGTTCCTCGGGGCCCAGCTCATGCTCGGGCTCGCGGTGCTGGTTCAGCTCAACCTGTTCACCATCGGGATCGGCGCCGCCTCCCTGCTGCTGGTGTTCGCCTATCCGTTCATGAAGCGGATCACCTACTGGCCGCAGGCGTTCCTGGGCCTCGCCTTCAACTGGGGCGCCCTGGTCGGCTGGGCGGCGGTCACCGGGTCGCTGCACCCGGCGGCGGTGGTTCTTTACGCGGCCGGCGTCTTCTGGACCCTGGGCTACGACACCATCTACGCCCATCAGGACAAGGAGGACGACGTGGTGGTCGGGGTGAAGTCGCTGGCCCTCAGGTTGGGCGACGACAGCAAGCCCTGGCTGGCCGGATTCTATGCCGCCACCGTCGTCCTGATCGGGATTTCGGGCGCCCTGGTCGGGCTTGGCTGGCCGTTCTGGGTCGGCCTCGTCCTGGCGGCCGGGCATCTGGTCTGGCAGATCGCCGACGTGGACCTGAACACGCCCAGGAGCTGTCTCGCCAAGTTCAAATCCAACCGCGATTTCGGGCTGATCCTGGTCGCCGCCATCGTGGCCGGGAAGCTGGCGGGGTAATCGCCGTCGTTTTACCGTCGCCGGGATCCGGGGCGCGTGCCCACGGGGCGTGACCGATCGCCACGGCTTTTCGGGCCGCGATGCCGGCGCCGCGCGAACGCGCTCGCGGGGCGATTTCGTTCGAGCGTGGATTTCCCCGAACATTACGAACAAAAAACATTCCGGGACATCTGAATGGTCCGCGCGAACGCCGCATCCGGCCGCCGTCCTGGAGCGCTGGCCGCGCGGGCATCCGGATCATTCATTCGATGGGGTCGACGTCGTATGCCAACATCCGGCGGATCGTCTCGGCGAAATTCCGAAGCGAGAGTTGTCGCAAGGGTTGGGCGCATAACGGTCTGAAATAAAACACAAGGCACTCATATTAATCACGTTACAAATGTGTTATAAATAACCTAGGGGTGAAACCCTAAGGTATAAATAATACAAATACATTTCAAATTTTAAGTGATTATGTAACGATATCGTAATATATATGCCGGGTCCGATGACCCGATCCGACCCGAAAGCCACCGAAGAAGAAAAGCAAAAAACCGGAGATAACAATATGATCACGAACGATCTGCCCTCCCCGCACAGTGGCGAACCCCCGCCCTCTCGGCCCTGGCAGCGGGATGCGATGGTTCCCCTTGCGGCGGTGATCGTCGTCGGCGGCCTGGCCATTGCCTTCGACGCCGCCGACCGCTGGTGCCTTTTCGCCGCGCGCAGCGGCGTGACCTGGCTCGACGAGGTGCTGATCCTGATGGCGCTGATCGGTCTTGCGATCGGCTGGACGGCGTTGTGCCGCCTTCGCGTGCACGCCCGGCTGGCGGCCACGATGGGGCATCACGACGCCCGCCTGCGCGCCACCAACCGGGAACTGGAGGGCTTCAGCTACGCGGTCTCGCACGATCTGCGGGCGCCGCTCCGGATCCTGAACGGCTACCTGGACCTTCTGCGGCGACGCGCCGGCGACCGGCTCGATGATCGCGAACGGATGTTCCTCGACGAGGCGCTGCGCGGCGCCCACCATATGGATGTCCTGATCAACGCCATGCTCGACTACGCGCGGGCCGGCGGCGCGCCGCTGGAGGTCGAATCGATCGACCTGGAAAGCCTGGTCGACGACATGTTTCTTGAGGCGGCGCCGCGACTCCGCGATGTCGGCGGCACGGCGAGTCGCGCGGCGTTGCCGCGGGTGCGCGCCAGCCGCGTGCACCTGACGCGGGTGCTGCGCAACCTGATCGACAACGCCGTCAAGTATCGGGCGCCCACCCGTCCCCTGATTCTGCGCGTCACCGGCCGCGCGGTCGACGACCGGGTCGAGATCCGGGTGGCCGACAACGGACGCGGCATTCCGGAGGGGGCGCGGGAACGGGTGTTCCAGTTGTTCCAGCGCCTGGAGCCGGACGACGGCATGCCGGGAACCGGCGTCGGTCTGGCCCTTTGCCGGCGCATTCTGGAACGTCACGGCGGCCGCCTTGATCTGGTCCCGACGGTGGGCGGCGGGTGCACCTTCGTCCTGGCGCTGCCGATCTAGTGGATCGGATCCAAAACGCTTGGTACCCAAGCTTTGGATCGGTCGATCCACTAAGCTATTGATCTGGTGGTTCGATTCAGCCAACGGATGGGACTCGTCCGTTGGCATCGAACCAC
>JANQIL010000145.1 GCA_028282245.1 Magnetospira sp. | reverse complement strand
GCGAAATGATCGAGCAGAACGTCCAGATCGTCGTCGCCGGCGGCGTCGGAGGCATCGGGGATGTCGCCGGTAATGGAGTCGCCCCCCGGCCCCCCCCAGATTTGGTCGTCGCCCATGCCTCCGGAAATGGCGTCGCGGCTGCCGCCGTTGGGGAACGCGGTGGGCGACGCGGTACTGTCGGGAGTGTCGCCGATGATGGTGTCATCGCCGTCGCCGCCGGAAATGGCGTCGCCGAGGATCGACGCGGAGGCCGCGTCGACCGTTCCGACGAGCAGATCGTTGCCGCCGGTGCCGGTCTGGATTTCCCAGCCACCGACCGTACCGCCGGTCCCGCCGTTGTTCGCCTCGGCCGGGACATCGTCGTTGTCGTCGTCGGGTTCTTCCGCATCGTCCAGAGACGTTCCTTCCGACTCCGTGTCTCCGTCGTCACCGGACCCGGCGTCGGCAACCGCGTCATCCCCGCCGGCATCGCCCGTGCCGCCGCCGATCAGCTCGTTCACGGTTCCGCCGATCAGATCATTCAGCCCGCCGTCAAACAGGTTGCCACCCCCGGTGGTGCCGCCGGAATCGTTTCCTCCCGGCGCGGTATCGCCGGTATCCTCGTCTCCGCCCTCGTCCTGGCCGGGGTCCGTCTGGTCGCGTTGCGCCTCCCGATGGGCCTGTTCGACCTCCCGCCGGAATCCGGCCGGCAGATGCTGGTCGGCGTTGGGCAGGCTGCCGAGCGCGGAGCCGAACTGGCGCCCGAAATCGGCCGCCGAGAACAGGAAGACGTCGTGGTTGTTGTTGGTGCCCTGTCCCGGTTGATTGAGGGTGGTGACGCGGCCGTCGCCGGTCGAGAACACCACCTCGCCGGTTTGGCCGCCCAGTTCCTCGGCCAGGGCGAAGATGGTGCCGCCATCGGCGCCCTCCACCCCGCCGGCCCCGGCGGTGCCGCGAATGCCGATGACGGCGGTCGGAGTCGAGATCACCATGGCGTCGGGCTTCAGTTTCGCGATTTGTCCCGAAATCATGGAGAACACGCCGGTCACCACCGACAGCGACAGGGCGCCGTCGCCCGCCCCGGGGTCGTACACCATTTCGTCGAGCACCATGCGGCCGTCGTTGCCGAGCGAGAAGCTGGTGTCGTCGGCGAACAGGATGCCGATCGCGCCGTCGGCGCCGGTCGAGATCACGTCACCCTGGAACACCGGCGTGCCCTCCCGGGCGGCCTCGCGGGTGCCGTCGGCGCGTTGCAGAACCACGTCGCCGCTCAGAATCTCGATTCGGCCGATCGGCTCGGCCGACGGCAGGTCCCCGGCCTGCGCGATCTGGCCCGGGGTTCGGGGTCCGGCAAGCCTCGACGCCACGTCGCCGGACAGCCGCGCTCCGTTCGGCGCCACCAGATCGGGCGGCGGATCGGCGGCGAAGAAGCCGTGCACCAGGATCACCCCGCCGTCGCCGTCGAGCAGCGCCAGATCGTCGCCGATCCGAAGGTATTGCCCCGTCAGCATCGATTCGGCATCGGGTACCGACGCGACGCCGTCGGCCCGCGGGTGCACGTCGGCCTCGACGCGAAGACCCGTCAACGGAGGGTTCGGGCCATGATCTTGAAACGAAACTGCGACGTTCATGGTCCGAGAATCCTGCCATTGGTCTCGACGGCGCGGTTCCGGCGCGCGGCCTCGCGCCGACTCGCGGCTGCAATGCGAACCAGCCTAGCCCGTTCCGATTTTACACCGAAGTGATGTTCGTCACGCCGCCGGCCCTCGGCTCAACATGGGTCCAAGCGGCCGGCCACCCATCACGTGAACATGGAAATGCGGCACCTCCTGGCCTCCGTCGGCGCCATGGTTGGCGATCAGCCGGTATCCGCCGTCGGCGACCCCGGCATCGCGCGCCACCCGCGCGATCAGGGCCGAGAACCCGGCGATCTCCTCGGCCGGGGCGGAGGAATAGAAGTCGTCCGACGAGATGTAGCGGCCCTTGGGGATAACCAGGATATGAACCGGTGCCTGCGGATGGATGTCGTTGAAGGCCAGCGCATGGTCGTTCTCCGCCACCCGGGCGCAGGGAATTTCGCCGCGCAGGATTTTCGCGAACACGTTGTTGTTGTCGTATGCCATCGTCTGCGTCTCCGCCTCAGGATCCCTTGCGGGACCGTTTCTCGTCGAGTCCCGACCTGCCGCCGCGCGCCGCCAGCTCGCTCCACACGGCGGCCGGATCGACTCCCGTCTCGGCCCACAGCACCAGAAGATGATACAACAGGTCGGCGCTTTCCTTCGTCACCTCGGCGGGCGTTTCGTCGAGCGCCGCGATCACGGTCTCCACCGCTTCCTCGCCCAGTTTCTGGCAGATCTTGCCGCGTCCCTTGGCGAACAGCCTGGCGGTGTAGGACCTGCCCGGATCGTCGCCGCGTCGCGACTCGATCACCGCGAACAGGTCGGCCAGGACGGTGGGGCCGGGAGCATGCTTCGACATCGGACCGCTCAATCCAGGCGCACGGGAATCCCGGCCGCCGCCATGTGATCCTTGCACTGACGGATGCTGAATGTCCCGAAATGAAAGATGGAGGCGGCCAGAACCGCCGTGGCGTGGCCGTCGCGGATGCCCTCGACCATGTGATCCAGGGTCCCGACGCCGCCCGAGGCGATGACCGGAATCGGCACCGCGTCGGCGATGCCGCGGGTCAGCGGAAGGTTGAACCCCCGCTTGGTGCCGTCGCGGTCCATCGACGTGAGCAGAATTTCGCCGGCCCCGTAATCGGCCATCCGGCGGGCCCATTGCACGGCGTCGATACCGGTCGGCTCCCGGCCGCCATGGGTGAAGATCTCGAACGCGTCGGGCCCCACCGACTTGGCGTCAATGGCGACCACGATGCACTGGCTGCCGAACTTCTCCGCCGCCTCGCGGACGAATTCGGGGCGGTGCACGGCGGCGGTGTTGATCGAGACCTTGTCGGCCCCGGCCAGCAGCAGCTTGCGGATGTCCTCGTTGCCGCGCACCCCGCCGCCCACGGTCAACGGCATGAAGCACTGCTCGGCGGTGCGGTTGACCACGTCGTAAATGGTATCGCGGTTTTCGTGGCTCGCCGTGATGTCGAGGAAAGTCAGTTCGTCGGCGCCCTCGCGGTCGTAGACCTTGGCCTGTTCGACGGGATCGCCGGCGTCCACCAGATCGATGAAGTTGACTCCCTTCACGACCCGCCCGTCCTTGACGTCCAGACAGGGAATGACGCGCATCTTCAGCATTGCGCGTCCTCCCTGGAATCCAGCAGGGCCTGCGCGGCGGCGGGATCGATGCGTCCGTCATAGACCGCCCGGCCGCTGATCACCCCGGCCAGGCGGTCGCCGGCCGCCGCCCTTGCCGCCGCCAGATCGGCCATCGAGGCGACGCCGCCCGACAGAATCACCGGGATGGAAATCTGTTCCGCGAGAGCAACGGTGGCCGCGATGTTCGGTCCCCGCATGGCTCCATCGCGCGCGATGTCGGTATGGATCAGCGCCGCGACCCCAGCGTCCTCGAACCGGCGCGCCAGGTCGAGGACGCCGAGTTCCGAGACCTCGGCCCAGCCCTCCACAGCGACCCGCCCGTCGCGCGCGTCGATGCCGACCGCCACCCGGCCCGGATGGCGGGCGCAGGCGGTTCGCACCAGATCCGGATCGCGCACCGCCGCGGTCCCCAGGATGACCCGCCGCACCCCCTTGTCGAGCCACAACCCGACGGTCCGCAGGTCGCGGATGCCGCCGCCCAACTGGATCGGGATGTCCACCGCCGCGAGGATCGCCTCGACGGCGGCGGCATTGACCGGCCGCCCGGCGAAGGCGCCGTTGAGATCGACCACGTGCAGCCAGCGAACGCCCCTTGCCGCGAAGTCCGCCGCCTGGGCCGCCGGGTCGTCGTTGAAGACGGTCGCCCGGTTCATCTCGCCGCGCAGCAGGCGGACGCACTGGCCGTCCTTCAGGTCGATGGCGGGAAAGAAATCCATGGTCGGTCCGTTACGGTTTCCAGCGCAGGAAGTTGGCGATCAGGGCAAGGCCGGTCGCCTGGCTCTTCTCGGGATGGAATTGGGTGCCGACGATGTTGTCGCGACCGATCATCGCGCTCACCGGACCACCGTAGTCGACGCTGGCCAGCACGTGTGCCGGGTCGGCCGGCGCGAAATGAAACGAATGCACGAAATACGCATGACAACCCATTGTCAAATCTTTTAGAAGCGCGTGCGACGCGCATTCGAAACGAAGGTCGTTCCACCCCATGTGCGGTATCTTGAGGGACGAATCGTCGGGCGCGAGCGCCACCACCTCGCCGTCGATCCATCCGAGACCCTCGGTCACGCCGTGCTCGCGCCCCACCGAGGCCAGAAGCTGCATGCCGACGCAAATGCCGAGGAACGGCCGGCCGTCGTCCACCACCGCCCGGGTCAGCGCCTCGACCATCCCGGGCAGCGCCGCGAGACCGTCGCGGCAGTCCCTGAAGGCGCCGACCCCGGGCAGCACCAGGTGCGACGCCGCCGCCACGTCGGCCGGATCGGCGGTCACCCGCACCGTCGTCCCCGGGCTCGCCTCCCGGGCCGCCCGCTCGAACGCCTTGGCGGCCGACCGCAGGTTGCCGGAACCGTAGTCGACGATGGCGACGTTCATCGGCCGGACTCCGTCGCCCCCGGAGCGCCGACGGTCCAATAGCGGAGCAGGGCCGCGTCGTGGCCGGCCCCCGAAACCACGTCCGTTTCGGCATATCCCCGGCGTGCCAGGGTCCAGCGGCGCAGATCGTTGCCGAGCAACCCGACCAGCAGCGACAGGGCCAGTGACAGGATCGGCCCCGCCGCCCCATGGAGATCGAATCGCGCCACGGCGGCGGCGGCCAGAAGATCGAGCACCAGAATCCCGGCCGCGACCGCCCACAGGCGGTGCCACAACGCCCACAGCAGGGTGAACAGGAACCCGGCCCAGGCGAAGCCGTCGGGCACCAGCACCGGCTCGGCCTCTCCGATCCTGCGATGCACGGTATAGAACCGCATCACGGGGACCCGCCCAGGGTGCCCTTGGTGGAGGGCACCGCGTCGGCCCTGCGCGGATCGATCTCGACCGCCGCGCGCAGGGCGCGGGCCAGACCCTTGAAGCAGGATTCGGCGATATGGTGGGTGTTCTCGCCGTACAGGCACTCCACGTGCAGGGTCACGCCGGCCGCCTGGGCGAAGGCCTGGAACCACTCGCGGATCAACTCGGTGTCGAGACCGCCCAGCCGGTCGCGTCGGAAATCCACCCTCCAGACCAGATAAGGCCGCCCCGAAACGTCCAGGGTCACCCGGGTCAGCGCCTCGTCCATCGGCGACAGGGCCGCGCCGTAGCGCGTGATGCCCTTGCGGTCGCCGAGCGCCTCGTGGACCGCCTGGCCAAGCACGATGCCCACGTCCTCGGTGGTGTGATGGCCGTCGACATGGAGGTCGCCCCGGGCCTCGACATCGATATCGATCAGGCCATGGCGCGCCAACTGCTCCAGCATGTGGTCCAGGTAGCCGATTCCGGTCGATATACGGTACACGCCGTCGCCGTCCAGGTTCACCGACGCCGAGACGGCCGTTTCATGGGTCTTGCGCGTGATCGTCGCCTGGCGCATCGACGGGTTCCTCTTTCAACGGGGGCGCTGATTGTTTATCAGGTTGCGGCGAGCCCTGCCAACCACGGAAACGCGCCCTGGACCCCACCCCGACCGGAGAAGCCGATGCAGCCTACCTCCATCAAATCCATCCCGACCCGCGATCGCCTGATCGTCGCCCTCGATCTGCCGGACGCCGACGCGGCGCGGCGGGCCGTCGAGCGGATGGGCGACGGCGTGGGGTTCTACAAGATGGGCCTCGAACTGTTCATGGCCGGCGGCTATTTCGAGCTGCTCGACTGGCTGACCGGGCGCGGCAAGAAGGTGTTCGTGGACCTGAAGTTCTTCGACGTTCCGGAGACCGTCCGCGCGGCGGTCCGCAACCTGCGGAACCGTGGCGCCAGCCTCGCCACGGTACACGGCAACGACGCCATCCTGGAGGCGGCGGCGGCCGAGAAGGGCGACACCCGGATCCTCGCGGTCACCGCGCTGACCAGCCTGGACCAGGGCGACATGGAGGATCTGGGGTTCAAGACCGACATCGCGTCGCTGGTTCTGTCGCGGGCCCGCCGGGCCCTTGATCTCGGTTGCGACGGCGTGGTGTCCTCGGGCCTGGAGGCGGAACGCCTGCGGGCCCATCTGGACGAACGGCTGCTGGTGGTGGTGCCCGGCATCCGGCCCGGCGTCAACCGGCCGGTCGATGATCAGAAGCGCACCGTGGACGTGGAGGAGGCCTTCGAGAAAGGCGCCGATTACATCGTGGTCGGGCGGCCGATCCGCGACGCCGCGAACCCGGCGGCGGCGGCCGAGGAATTCCAGCGCCGGATCGCCGCCTGTTTCGGCGAATAGGCGGCGTTTCGAGAAATCGGGCGCCTGGAGCTTGACCCGGCCGACCCCGCGCGCCTACATCGGTACGGCAACCCGATCGAATGTCTTGGAACGATTTCAGATGACTTCCGAATCGATGGCCGTCTGGCACGGCACCACGATCCTCGCCGTGCGCAAGAACGGCACGGTCGTCGTTGCCGGCGACGGGCAGGTCACCCTCGGCGACACCGTGATCAAGGCGCAGGCCCGCAAGGTGCGGCGTCTGGGCGGCGGCGGCGTGATCGGTGGATTCGCCGGCGCCACCGCCGATGCCTTCACCCTGTTCGAGCGCCTGGAGGGCAAGCTGGAGAAACATCCGGGGCAACTCGCCCGGGCCTGCGTCGAACTGGCCAAGGACTGGCGCACCGACCGCTACCTGCGCCGTTTGGAGGCGATGATGGCGGTGGCCGACAAGGACGTGTCGCTGGTTCTGACCGGCAACGGCGACGTGCTTGAGCCGGAGGACGGGCTGATCGGCATCGGCTCGGGCGGCAACTACGCCCTGGCCGCCGCCCGCGCCCTGATCGACCGCGACGACATGGACGCCGAGGCGGTGGCCCGCCGGGCGCTCGGCATCGCGGCCGACATCTGCGTCTATACCAACGCGAACATCCTGGTGGAAAGCCTATGACCAAGACCACCGCCTTCACGCCGCGCGAGATCGTCTCCGAGCTCGACCGCTTCATTGTCGGCCAGCACGACGCCAAGCGCGCCGTCGCCATCGCGCTCCGCAACCGTTGGCGGCGCCAGCAGTTGGACGACGCCCTGCGCGACGAGGTGCTGCCCAAGAACATTCTGATGATCGGCCCGACCGGCGTCGGCAAGACGGAAATCGCCCGCCGCCTCGCCAAGCTGTCCGACGCGCCGTTCCTCAAGGTGGAGGCGACCAAGTTCACCGAGGTGGGCTACGTGGGCCGCGACGTCGAATCGATCATCCGCGACATGGTGGAGATCGCCATCCACATGACCCGCGAACGGCACCGCAAGGGAGTGACGGCGCGGGCCGAGATGCTGGCCGAGGAACGGGTCCTGGAGGCCCTGGTCGGCGAGAACGCGAGTCGCGAGACGCGCGAGAAGTTCCGCCAGAAGCTGCGCGCCGGGCAGCTCGACGACAAGGAGGTGGAACTGGACCTGAGCGATTCCAGCGGCGCCGGCCTGCCGACCTTCGACATTCCCGGCATGCCGGGCGGTCAGGTCGGAATGCTCAACCTGAACGACGTGTTCGGCAAGGCCTTCGGCAATCGCGTGGTCCGCAAGCGGGTGACGGTCGCCGAATCCCATGGCGTGCTCATCGCCGAGGAGGCCGACAAGTTGCTGGACGAGGACAAGATCGTCCGCGAGGCCCTTGAATCGGTGGAAAACAACGGCATTGTGTTCCTGGACGAGATCGACAAGATCACGGTCCGTTCCGAGCACGGCGGGTCCGACGTCTCGCGCGAGGGCGTGCAGCGCGACCTGTTGCCGCTGATCGAGGGCACCACGGTCTCGACCAAGCATGGCTCGGTGCAGACCGACCATGTCCTGTTCGTCGCCTCGGGCGCCTTCCACATCGCCAAGCCGTCCGACCTGCTGCCCGAGTTGCAGGGCCGGTTGCCGATTCGGGTCGAGCTCAGCGCCCTGTCGAAGGAGGATTTCGAGCGCATCCTCACCGAGCCGGAAACCAGCCTGATCAGGCAATACACCGCGCTGATCGGAACCGAGGGGGTGACCCTGGAGTTCACCGACGACGCGGTGACCGAGATCGCCCGTCTGGCGGCCGAGATCAACGCCAACGTGGAGAACATCGGGGCGCGGCGGCTGCACACGGTGATGGAGAAGCTGTTGGAGGAGATCAGCTTCGCGGCCAGCGAGAAGCATGGCGAGTCGATCGTCGTGGATGCCGCCATGGTGCGCGATCAGGTGGCCGAACTGGCCGCCAACACCGATCTGTCGAAGTTCATTCTGTAGTCCCTCGCCCGGTGCCGCCTGTTCCGCCCGGACAATGAACCGGCACCGGTCGGGCACCCCGCAAGCGCCTCGGGGGACGAATCAGCCCCTCCAGCACCGCGACCCCGGCCAGCACCAGGCCGAACCCGGCGATCTGTAGCGGCGACAGGGTCTCGCCCAGCACCGCCCAGGCAATCCCGACGGTGACCGCCGGCCCGGCCAGCGAGATCAGGCTGACCCGCCCGGCCCCCAGGCGCCGGATGCCCTCGTAGAGCAGGAACATCGGCACCACGGTCGAGAAACCGACAATGGCGGCCAGCCACAACGCCGCCTCGGCCCGCGAGGTGACCGAGAAGGCGTCGGCGTCGAGCGTGAACAGGCCGTAGACGATCACCCCCATCATCGCACCGGTGTTCGCCACGAAGGTGAAGCGGGCCGAGCCGGTGCGGCGCATGATTCGTTGCCCGACAACCAGATAGATGGCGTAGCTCATGGCGGCAATGAGCGACCAGACGGCCCCGACCCAGAACCCCGCCGGCATTTCCGACGCGCCCGGCGCGAGAACCAGCAGCAGCCCGCCGTAGGATATCCCGAAGGCGATCAGATCGCGGGTCCTTGGCCAGCGGCGGCTCAGCCCCGCGTTGATCGCCACCACCATCATCGGAAAGGTGAACAGCACGATGCGCGACGGACCGGCGCCGATCCGATCGATGGCCGTGAAGTCGGCCAGGGTGGCGACCAGGAACAGCAGACCGGCGCCCAGACCGTGCAACCAGTCGCGGCCCGACATGCGGCGCGGGTCGCCCTCGCCGCGCAGCGCCGCCCCGGCCCAGAACAGCGGCCAGGCAAGGCCCAGCCGCAGCACCACCAAGGCGCCGACGGTCAGTCCGGTGGCCAGCGCCAGCTTGGCGAAAATCCCCTTCAGGGCCAGGCCGAGGGTGGCCACGGCAACCAGGAGCAGGGCCGTGGTATCGCGGGGCGTGGTCGTCATGCAGGGATCATCCGGGTCTTGTTGCGATGCAACAATCAATCTGTCAGGCACCTGTCCATAACGCAATTCGAATTTAGAATTAACGGATATGACGTTTTGTTATATCCTGGCCGCATGGACCTGCGGCATCTCAAGGCGTTCCTGCACGTGGCGGACCTGGGCGGCCTGAGCCGCGCGGCGGCCCGCCTCAACCTGACCCAACCGGCGCTCAGCCGACAGATCCGGTTGCTGGAGGAGGATCTGGGGACACGGCTGTTCCGACGGACCGGACGCGGCGCCGTCCTGACCGATGCCGGGCAGCGATTCGAGGCACGGGTGCGGCCGCTGGTCGCCGACCTGGAAGCCGCGGCGGCGGAGATCGCCGAGCCAAGCGGCGAGCTGCGCGGCGAGGTGAGCCTGGCGATTCCGCCGACCCTCGCCGACGCGGCGACGGCGGGCATGCTGCGCGACTTTCATCGCCGGCACCCGGCGGTCGCGATCCGGCTCACCGTGGCGCTCTCGGGCGTGATCCACGACGGGTTGTTGCGAGGGCGGTTCGACATGGGCGTTCTGTTTCATCCGCGACACAGCCGTGGCCTGACGGCCGATGATCTGTGGACCGAGACGCTCGATCTGGTGGGTCCGGCCACGATGGATCTCGCCCGGGATCGTCCCTGGCCCCTGGCCGAGGTCGCCGGCCTGCCGCTGATCCTGCCCGGCGCCCGGCACGGCCTGCGGATGATCGTCGAGGCGGCGGCGCTGGATCGGGGCGTCACCCTGAACGTGGTCATGGAAGTGGAAAGCCTGCGCATGGAGCTGGAACTGGCGCGACTCGGGGTCGGCTGCACCCTGCTGCCGCGCCGCGCCTATACGGAGGATCTGGCGGCCGGCCGTCTGAGCGCGGCACCGATCATCGATCCTCCGCTGACGCGCGGCGCGGCCCTGGCCCGGGCGGCCGATCGCCGACGGAGCCCGGCCGCGGCGGCCCTCGCCGAATCGGTGCGGCGGGCCGCCGGCCGCTAGTGGATCGGATCCAACGCTTGGTACCCAAGCTTTGGATCGGTCGATCCGCTAAGCTATTGATCTGGTGGTTCGATTCAGCCAGCGGATGGGACTCATCCGTTGGCATCGAACCACTAGCGGAACCATGCGTGGACGTCCCCCGAGGCGAATGGACCCCCGCACCACCACATGGATTCCGAATGACGGAGTCAGCGCTCGCGCGGTTCGCGGGAACCGGTCGTCAGGCTGGCCTCGATCTCGGCGATGATCCAGGCCACCGTGTGATCGGGCAGCGCGGCGATATGGCGCGCCAGCAAATTGGCCAGTTCGGTGGCCCGGGGGTTCAGCCCGGCGGTTTCCACGACGACGCGGGGATCGGACAGGTCGGCCAGCCTCTTGAGATCCTCGGCCTCGTCCCAGATGAGATCGAAATAGGCGCAGATCTGCATCACCATGCCGGGCGGCGGGCGACCGCGCCGGCCGTGTTCGAGGGCCGACAGGTAGGCCGGAGTGACGTGCAGGTCGCGCGCCATCCGCCGCTGGGTAAGACCATGCGCCGCGCGCAGGCCCCGAACCCGCGCCCCGAACGGCGTCATGACGGTTTGCGCCGACGCAGCAGAACATACAGCGCGCCTTCCCCGCCGTCCTGTGGCGCCGCGTAATGAAACGCGTGAACGATGGACCGCATCTCATTGAGCCACAACGGAACGAATTCGCGAAGCACGCCGATTCGCCCGGACTCCCGCAGGCCCCGGCCGGTGATCACCAGGACGCAGCGGTGGCCGTGGTCCTGGGCCCGGTGAAGAAACCGGCGCAACGCCGGGCGGGCCTCGTCGCGGGTCCTGCCATGCAGGTCGAGTCGGGCGTCGATGGGCATCTTGCCGCGTCGCATGCGGGCCTCGGTGCGACGGTCGAGCCCCGGCGCCTTGCCATGCGTGAGGGGCGGCCCGCCGCCGGCCGAGGGCGTGATCGGATGGGTTGACTCGCGAAGCCGGCGGCGAATCGACGGCGCGGCGGGACGCGGCGGTCCCGAAGGCGGCGGCGGGACGCCGTTCGGCCCATCGTCGCGCAATGGTGTCACGTCGTGGGTGATCCGTCGCCACAGATCGTGGTCGCCCGGGTCGAGGTCGCGCCGGCGGCGCCGTTCACCCATGGTCGGCGTGGTCCATCAGGAGCACCACCAGGCGGCGCGGACCGTGGGCGCCGAGCATCAGGGTCTGCTCGATGTCGGCGGTGCGCGACGGGCCGGTGACCCAGGTCACGGCGCGCGGCAGGGGTCCGGCCTCGCGCAGGCGCGCCCAGGCCGCCTCGTAGTTGCCGAGCAACCGCTCGACCGGCAGCAGGACCATCAGGACCGGCGGCAACAAGGCCAGGGCCGGCGGGTTGTCGGGACCCGACAGCAGCACGCAGGTGCCGGTTTCGGCGATTCCGGCGAACGCCACCACCACCCCCGCCACGTCGTCGGGTCGTGGTGGCCCGACCCGTGGCGCGATGCCATAGACGGTCGGCCAATCGATTCGGTCGAGCAACGGATCGGCCCCGCGCCGCAGACGCCGCTCGATTCCGGCCTTGTCGAGCCAACGGTCGAGGAACGGCGGCAGGTCGACCGGCTTGCCGAGTCGCAGGACCTCCGCCCCGACCCGTGTCGCCTCCTCGGTAAACACCCGCACCCGGCGTTCCAGGGGTCCGTCGCCACGCCCCGGGATCACGCCCGCTGGCGGTTGCGCGAGACGGCGCTCGATGGTCTTGTCGTTGACGTCGCGCGCGCCCAGTCGCGCCGCCACGGCGCCAAGGATGTGGTCGCGGGCGCTCATTTGCCCGCCTCCGCCTTCTCCCGGCGGCGCGCCCATTGATCCAGGAAGCTCCGCGACTCCGTCGGCAACGGCAGGTCGCGGCCGGCGGTCAGGGGCACCCCCGGCACCCGGCCAAGGGCTCCGAACCGCCGTCCGGCCAGGGCCAGCGGCCAGAGAATCCAGCGCACGGCGCGACGGTAGGCTTGCGGTTTCCGGACCAACCGCGCCCAGCGCCCCAGCATCGGGACGTCGAGGCCATCCGCCCTGGCGCGATCCACCCCCACCTCGCGCCATCGGCGCAGCAGGGCGGGCAGCGGAACGCGCACCGGACAGACCTCCTCGCAACGTCCGCACAGGGTCGAGGCCTCGGGGAGGGCGGCGGCGTTCTCGTAGCCGAACAGGGCGGGTGTCAGGACCGCGCCGATCGGCCCCGAATAGGGCGATCCGTAGGCGTGGCCGCCGACCGCCCGATAGACCGGACAGTGGTTGAGACAGGCGCCGCAACGAATGCAGCGCAGGGCCTCCTGGAACGGCCCGCCGAGCATGGCGGCGCGCCCGTTGTCGAGCAGCACCACGTGGAACTCCCTCGGTCCGTCGGGGTCGCCCGGCCGTTTCGGACCGGTGAGAAAGCTGGTGTAGGTGGTCAGGTCCTGGCCGGTCGCCGAGCGGGCGAGAACACGCAGCAGAACATCGGCGTCCTCCAGGGTCGGCACCACCTTGTCGATGCTGGTCACCACGATATGCACCGGCGGCAGCACATGGCCCAGGTCGGCGTTGCCCTCGTTGGTGACCAGAACCACGGTTCCGGTCTCGGCGATCAGGAAGTTGGCCCCGGTGATGCCCACCTCGGCCTCCAGAAAGGCGGCGCGCAGCCGCTCGCGGGCCTCGTCGAGCAGGGCGCGCGGCGAACCCAGGTCGCGGTCCGGCGGCCGGTCCGCGTGATGGCCGCGGAAGGCGCGGGCGATGCGGTCCTTGCCCAGGTGGGCGGCCGGCATGATGAGATGGCTCGGCGGCTCGCGGCGCAACTGGATGATGTATTCGCCGAGGTCGGTTTCCAGGGGCGCCAGGCCGTGGTCCTCCAGATAGGCGTTGAGGCCGATCTCCTCGGCGACCATCGACTTCGACTTGACGATCCGCCGGGCATTCCGCGCGGCGCACAGGTCGCGCACCGTTTCGCGCGCCTCGGCGGCGTCACGGCACCAGTGCACGTGGCCGCCGGCCGCCTTCACCCGGTCCTCGAAGCGGATCAGGTAGTTGTCCAGGTTTCTCAGCGCGTGGTCGCGGATATCGCGCGCCGCGTCGCGCAGCCGCTCGAATTCGGGCAGCCGATCGGCGGCGGCCCGTCGCTTGTCCGCGAACCCATGGCCAAGTCGCCGCAGCGACCGCCCGAGGTCGGCGTCCTCAAGGGCGCGGTGGCTGTTTTCCGGGAACCGCCGGGCGCTGGTCCGCATGGTCTCATTCCCCCCCGTCGTCGCGC
>JANQIL010000119.1 GCA_028282245.1 Magnetospira sp. | reverse complement strand
CCGGCGACCTTGTGTTCCGGCGCGAGGACGAAACCCTGACCGTGAGTCCGAGCGCCGTCGCCGGGGGCGGGGTTTGGGTCCGCTTCTCGCTCGGCCCGGCGGCGCCCTGAGGCCGTCGCGCCGCGTTCCATCCCCTTCCAAGGACCCGACAAAGAGGAATTCCCATCATGGCCTTCAATAACATCATCGTTGAAACCCGTGGTCCGGTCGGCCTGATTTTCCTGAACCGGCCGAAGGTTCTCAACGCCCTGTGCGACGCCTTGATCGCCGAACTGGGGGACGCGCTGGACGCCTTCGAGGCCGATGCCGCGATCGACGCGATCGTTCTCACCGGCTCGGAAAAGGCCTTCGCGGCCGGCGCCGACATCAAGGAGATGAAGGATCGCTCCTACATGGACGTCTACCTGGCCGACTTCATCACCGGCGAGTGGGATCGGGTGACCACCTGCCGCAAGCCGGTGATCGCCGCGGTGGCCGGCTACGCCCTGGGCGGCGGCTGCGAGCTGGCGATGATGTGCGATTTCATCCTGGCCGCCGACAACGCGGTGTTCGGGCAGCCGGAGGTCAGCCTCGGCATCATGCCGGGGGCCGGCGGCAGCCAGCGCCTGACCCGTCAGGTCGGCAAGTCGAAGGCGAGGGAGATGTGCCTCACCGGCCGCACCATGGACGTCGCCGAGGCCGAGCGGTCGGGCCTGGTCAGCCGGGTGGTGCCGGCCGACCAGTTGGTTGACGAGGCTGTCGCGGTGGCCGAGAAGATCGCCGGCATGTCCCGGCCGTCGGTGATGATGATCAAGGAGGCGGTCAACCGGGTCTACGAGACCAGCCAGACCGAGGGCCTGCTGTTCGAGCGTCGCCTGTTTCACTCCACCTTCGCCACCGAGGACCAGAAGGAGGGCATGACGGCGTTCCTGGACAAGCGCAAGCCGGAATTCAAGAACTGCTGACGCCGGCTTGCGACGACGTCTCTTGACGGACCGGACGGGCGGCGATATAACCCGCCCCTCCTGTACGACCGACGCGAACCGAACGGGTTTGAACACAGATGGCGAATCATCAGCAGGCCAAGAAGCGCATCCGCCAGACCGCGCGCCGCACCGTTGTCAACCGCGACCGCCGCGGCCGAATCCGCACCTTCGTGAAGAAGGTGGAGCAGGCGATCGCCGCCGGCGATGCCGCGCGGGCGATGGACGCGTTCCGGGCCGCTCAGCCGGAGGTCCACCGTGGGGTGACCAAGGGCGTTCTGCACAAGAACACCGCGGCCCGCAAGCTGTCGCGGCTGTCCGCCCGGATCAAGGCCCTTCAGGGCTGATCCCGGCCAACGGTTTTGAACTTTTAAGTTGTGATGCGGACCGGGTGTCGCGCCGTGTGGGCGCGGCATTTTTTGTTTCAATTGCTTGACGCCTCGGACTCTGGGCGGCAATGGTGTCAACAATTTTATTTTCAACGATCCGGTTTCGTTCTCATTGCCAGGGGCCGGCCACAAGAGTACAAGAAGAGGAGCCCGGGGAACGGGACTATTCGAGGCTCAATAAACACTCACAATCAATCACATAATCAAGCATGACAATGAGCGTGCGGAGTGTGATTTGTTGAATTCGTGTAGCCGCGATTGAATAAAAACCAATAAATTGCGACATGCTTTATTGCGCGAGCACGAAATGTGGCAGAGTCTACCTTTAGAAAATACAAAGCTTCTTTCGTCTGTAGGATGCGAAGGCTTTGTTCGCGAGGGGGCCCATGCGGTCGCCCCGCCGCCGTCGGCGGCCTCGCGGGCAGTCGTTTCGATTCTATGACGAAGTGACCGAACCGGGACGTCGGGACAACGCATATGGACACATACAGCGATAGCTTGGAACTGCAATGGGAGCGTGTGTGTAACCGTATGCGTGTCGAGATCGGCGATGCGGCCTACCGAAGCTGGCTGAAGCCGATGGCGATTCAGGAACTGGCCGGCGGGACGGTGCGCCTGGCCGCGCCGACCCGGTTCATGCGCGACTGGGTGATCGATCATTACGCCGAGCGCCTGCGCGCCGTGTGGAGCGAGGCCAACCCGCTCATCCAGAAGATCGAGGTGATGGTTCAGCAGAGCCGGTCCCCGGTCCGGGCGCGGCCCGGCCGCGCCGAGCCGGCGCCCGCGCCGGTTCCGGTCGATGGCGCGGGGCGCGGGATGGACGGCTTGTCGGCGCCGCTCGATCCGCGCTTCACCTTCGAGCGGTTCGTGGTCGGCAAGCCCAACGAGTTCGCCTATGCGGCGGCGCGCCGGGTCGCCCAGGCCCACGAGGTGGCGTTCAATCCATTATTCCTGTACAGCGGGGTCGGTCTCGGGAAGACGCATCTGATGCACGCCATCGCCGGCCACATCCGCGATCACGATCCGGCGCGCCGGGTGATCTACCTGTCGGCCGAGAAGTTCATGTATCGGTTCATCCGCGCGCTGCGCGAGCAGAAGGCGGTGGATTTCAAGGAGAACTTCCGCTCGGTCGACGTGCTGATGATCGACGACGTGCAGTTCATCAGCGGCAAGGATTCGACCCAGGAGGAGTTTTTCCACACCTTCAACGCGCTGGTCGATCAGGGGCGGCAGATCGTCATTTCGGCCGACAAGTCGCCGTCCAATCTGGAGGGAATGGAGGAACGGCTGCGCTCGCGCCTCGGCTGCGGCCTGGTCGCCGACATCCATCCGACCACCTACGAACTCCGGCTCGGCATTTTGCAGTCGAAGGCCGAGCAGTTGGGCGTGCAGATGCCGGGCAAGGTGCTGGAGTTCCTGGCCCACAAGATCGCCGCCAACGTGCGCGAACTGGAGGGCGCGCTGAACCGGGTGATCGCGCATGCCCAGTTGGTCGGCCGCGACATCACCCTGGAAACCACCCAGGACGTGCTCAAGGACATTCTGCGCGCCAACGATCGCCGGATCACCATCGAGGAGATCCAGAAAAAGGTGGCCGAGCATTTCAACGTCAAGGTGGCCGACATGCATTCGGCGCGCCGCGCCCGCGCCGTCGCTCGGCCGCGCCAGGTGGCGATGTACCTGTCCAAGCAGCTCACCACCCGCTCGCTGCCGGAAATCGGCCGCAAGTTCGGCGGCCGCGACCACACCACGGTCATGCACGCGGTCCGCAAGGTCACCGAACTGTGCGATCACGACGCCGGATTCGCCGAGGACGTCGAACTGCTGCGGCGGATGCTGGAGAGCTGAGGGGCGCGAGGGCAACCGCGCGAACCGCCCGGCCGGCGATCATATCGGCTCCTTGTCGTTTTATGCGAAACCCGAATAATTGATTCGGGTTTCCCGCCCCTCGCCGGGCGCGGGCTCCGCCCGCTGGGCCGTCGCCGCAATGGCGACTCGATACGGATCCCGAATTGATCATCCGGAATCCGTATTGCAGAGCGATTCCGACGCCTGGAATGCCTTGGGCAATCCGGAGACACCCATGACACGCACGGAAGAAACCATTGAATCCATTCGAGATTTCGGAGACCGGCATCCAGGCGGGTTCGGAACCATTCTGCTTGATCCGCCGTGGCGTTTCGTCAACCGTACCGGCAAGGTGGCGCCAGAGCACCGGCGCCTGGCGCGCTACGAAACCATGTCGACGGCCGATCTGGCCCGGCTGCCGGTCGGCGACTTGGCGAAACCCGCGAGCCATGTTTACCTCTGGTGCCCGAACGCGCTGCTGGCCGATGGGCTTCAACTGCTCGGCGCCTGGGGTTTCACCTACAAGACCAATCTTGTCTGGTACAAGGTCCGCAAGGATGGCGGACCCGACGGTCGAGGCGTGGGGTTCTATTTTCGCAATGTCACCGAATTGGTTCTGTTCGGCGTCAAGGGAAAGCTCCGGACACTGCCGCCGGGCCGCCGTCAGACGAACATCATGGTTCACCGCAAGCGCGAGCACTCCAGGAAGCCGCCAACCCTGTATCGGATCGCCGAGGACTGCAGCCCCGGCCCCCATCTCGAACTGTTCGCGCGCGAGCGCCGAGACGGCTGGCACCATTGGGGCGACCAGGTCGACACCTATGCGCACGAACGACCGCGACATCGTGGATACGATTGGGACTGGTCGGACGCGCGCGACGATCCAACCGTCTAGTGGTTCGATGCCAACGGATGAGTCCCATCCGTTGGCTGAATCGAACCACCAGATCAATAGCTGAGTGGATCGACCGATCCAAAGCTTGGGTACCA
>JANQIL010000111.1 GCA_028282245.1 Magnetospira sp. | reverse complement strand
CTAGTGTGGTGGATTCGAGGTTCGCGACATTATTCGGGGCAAACTCCATGGCGAACCTCGACTCCAAAACCACACTAAAATCAGATTATTATCTAGTGTCCTTATCGAATCCGAAGTTCGAAAACGCCCGCCAAACAATGCTCCGAACTTCGAATCCACCACACTAGACCGTCAGGGAACCGGTCGCCCGCACCCCCTCGACGGCGTGGAAATAGCCGTTGGAGAACGGGACTCCGTCGCACAGGTCCTCCAGGTGCTCGATGGCTCGCGCCGGTTCCAGCGCGCCATCTGCCAGATCGCGGAAACAGCGCGCCACCCGGACCATGTCCACGTGCTGCGGCGCCAGCCGCAGGTGGCCGATCCCCATGCTCTGCAATTCGGCCACCTCGGCCGCCAGATTGGCATAGGTGTAGGACAGGGTCTGGGTGCCGTTGACCGACAGGAACGGCTCGCCGTCCAGGGTGTCCAGGTCCATGCCGTCCGGGTCGTCGGCGCACACGTACTGACAGGAATCCTTGTGCAGGTTGCGTGATCTGGCGTGATAGCAGCGGGCCGAGATGGCGAGCGGCAGGCGCCCGAACACCTGCACCTCCAGATCCACGATGGCGGCCTTGGCCAGCGCGGCGATCGATTTGCCCGGGAGTTCGCCGGGCAGCGACACCCGGGTCGTCCCGTTGCGCGCCAGATAGCCCAGCGTGCCCTCGTTGTAGACGTTGACCAGCGGTCCGACCACGTGCGGCCGCCCGGCCAGCATGGAAACGGCGGCGAGATCGTTGGCCTCCACCATCAGATCGTCCTGGGCGCAGGCCTCGCGCACCGCCTCCTCCTCGCGCCGCGTCATGATCAGGGCGAGGGTGGTCAGCACAACCTCCTTGCCGGCTCCGCGCAGCCGCTCGATCACCTCCGGCATCAGGGGGTCGAGGAACGGCTGACGCTTCGAGCACACCGCCTCGCCGACGCAGACCACGTCGACCGGCGCCTCGTCGGCGATCCGGAAATAGAAGTCGCGCCAGACATCCGGGGACCAGTTGTAGAATACCGGGCCGAGGGTCAGTTTGGCCGCCATGTCGATTATCTCCAGGCCTTTTCGTAGGACCCGGCGGTCTGCCGCCGGCCCTCGGTGATCGAGGTCAGGTCCACGTGATCGGTCGGGGCGCCGGCCGCCGCCCGGTCCACCGCGTCGCGGAACGCCGCCACCGCCTGCGACACGTAGGCCCGGCCGCGTTGTCGGCCCTCGATCTTGAGCGCCGTGACGCCGGCCGCCATCAGCTCCGGCAGCATGCCGATCACGTTCAGGCTGGTCGGGTCCTCGAACAGGTAGGAGGTCTTGCCGGCGGCCACGAAGCGGCCCTTGCACAGAGTCGGGTAGCCGGCGTTCTCGCCGCTGTCGAACCGGTTGATGGTGAAGTCGCCGAGCCGCGAGGTGAGGCGGTCGCCCTCCTCGACATACCGCACGTGGCTGGCCGGCGAGCAGACGCCGGTCATGTTCGGCGATTTGCCGGTGACATAGGACGACAGGGCGCAGCGGCCCTCGGCCATCACGCACAGTCCGCCGAACACGAACACCTCCGTCTCGACCGGGATGTTCTTGTTCAACTCGGCGATCTCGGCGATCGTCAGGACGCGCGGCAGGACCACCCGGCGCACCCCGAACTCGCGCGCATAGAACTTGATCGCCTCCGGATTGGAGGCCGAGGCCTGCACCGACAGGTGCCGGCGCAGCTTCGGATGGGTGCGCGCCGCGTAATCGCACAGGCCCACGTCGGCCAGAATCACCGCGTCGACTCCCAGCCTGGCCGCGTCGTCCACCGCCTTGGTCCAGGGGTCCGGATGGCCGGCCTCGGGGAACGAGTTGATGGCGACCAGCACCTTGGCGTCGTGTTGGTGGGCGTACAGCAGGCCCTCGGCCAACTCCTCTCGATTGAAGTTCAGGCCCGGGAAGTTGCGGGCGTTGGTCTCGTCGCGGAACCCGAGGTAGACGGCGTCCGCCCCGGCGTCGACGGCGGCCCGCAGGGCGGCCGGAGTGCCGGCCGGACAGACCAGTTCCAGTTTGCGCGTGGTCATGGGGTCGTGGCTCTCCTTTGGCGGCGTTGTGCCTTGTCCAGGCTGGCGACCTTGTCCTCCAGGCGGCGCAGGGCCGCGGCCTGGGTGTCGGCCTTCCGCATGGCCGGGGCGACCACCGCGCCGCGCAGCGTCTCCATGTCGCGGGCGAACCGGTCGAGCACGCCGGCCGCAAGGCCGAGCGCCCGCCGGGCCGGCCGCCGGGCCGGGCCGAGCGCCGATAGCACGTCCTCGACGAGGTCGATCTCGGCGCCGTCCACGGCGTTGCGCAGGGCAACCACCGCCTCGGTGTCGCCTTCCAACGTGAGCTGGCGGCTGAAGAACAACGCGTCTCCGTCGATGCGGCCTTCCAGAAGATCGATCAGGGCGAGCAGCGGGCCACGGACGGTGGCGGTGACGTCGTCCGGCGGCGGGTCCTCCTCGCCAAGCGCGGTCAGGCGCGGCGTCAGAGGGTCGGGGTCGAGCACGAAGCGCAGCGGAAGGTCGATCGGATCAACCAGGAACAGGGGCCGGGCGACCCCCGACAACCGTTCAAAAACCCCGGGGTGGCGACGTTGCAGGAGCCGCATGGCCACCGCGAGAAGTGGTTGCAGAAGGACCGGCGGCAACGGCCGCAAGGCGAACCCGGCGATCAGCACCGGAGTCAGCGGCGGCGTGGACGTATGGGACGGTTGCGGCATGCCTTACTTGCTCTCCGGACACCCCGAAAGGGTGGGGACTATAGCCATCCGGTCCGGCGAGGGCAACGAATTCGTCATCCGGCGGCGTGCCCCATTCCAGCCATCGGGGTGGTTGGCAACATCACGTGAAAGGTGCTTCCGACATCGGATTCCGATGCGACCCATATCCGGCCGCCGTGGTTGTCGGTCACCCGCTTGCAAAGGGCCAGGCCGATGCCAACGCCCGAATGGGTGTCGGCCGGATGAAGGCGGGAAAAAATATCGAAAATTCGGGTGTTGTTCTCGGGCGCGATGCCGATCCCGTTGTCGGCCACCGTCAGATGCCAGTACGCGCCCTCGACGGTGGCGGTGATACGAATTTCGGGTGCGCGATCCGGGTGTCGGTATTTCAGGGCGTTGCCGATCAGGTTCTGGACCAGGGTGCGAAGCTGTAGCGGTACCGCCGGCACCGTCGGCAGGGGGCCGACGTCGACCCGCGCTCCGACGGCGACGACATCGGCCTCCATGTCGGCCAGCACCGCGTTCACCAACTCCGCCGTGTCCTGCGTCTCCAGGGCCGTGTCGCGGTACAGCGTGGCATATTCCCGCAGGCCTCCCAATTGCGCCTCGATCCGGCCGATCCCCTTGACGATGAAGCCGTGCATCTCCTCGCCCCGCTCGTCGAGCGCCTGGCCGTAGCGGCGGTGCAGGAGTTCGGCGAACAGCTTGACCGTCTGCAACGGCGACCGCAGGTCATGGGAGATCAAATAGACGAAGCCTTGAAGGTCGGCGTTGGTCCGCTCCAGACGGAGCCGGTAGCACTCGATTTCCGACAGCAGGGGCCGCAGGGTGAGGCGCGGAAAGCGCCAGAACATGTAGAACAGGATCAGCGACGCCAGGGCGCCGAAGCACGCCACCGCCAAGACCTCGCCGATAAGCCGGCGCAGAGAGACACGGACCTCGACCAAGCCGGACGTCGATACGCCGTCTTCTATCCGCGATGCCCGCGACAGGGTCAGCCCCGGATCCGACATGCCGATGCGGAGGACCACGGCGCCCGACCGGTCATATAGCACCACGCCATGGCGCGGCATGTAATGAGGGGCGTTCCGGTGCAGGAGACCGGCCATGTCCACGATCCGCTCGGTCTGGAATCGCCAGTACTCGGGTGCGATCGTCGCGATTTCCGAGACGGTGTTGGCGATCATCGTCGCGTGGTGTTCGGCCTGGCGTGCCTCGAAACGATAGCCCGAGGCGAAATAGATCGCCGGGAAGGCGATGGCGATGATCAGCGAGACCGACGCCGTGACGATGTTCAGGAATCGCTTGAGGCGACGTTCGTTGGTGGAAGGCGCGGCCGGGTCCGTCATCGCTCGGGACCGTTGCTCGGCGCTCGGCAGCCCAGCGCCCGGGCGATTTCCGCGCTGCGCGGCGATTCAACGAAGTCGGCGAAGGCCCTGGCGTCCGGCGTCGCGTCGTTGCGCAACGCCAGCCGGAATCGCTTGATCAGGGGATAGGCGTCGTCGCGCATGGTTTCGCTTCCGAGCGCGACGCCGTCCACGTCGACCGGCCGCAGGGCGCGCCTTTCGCCGAGCACGGTGACCAGGGTGGCGGCGAGCAGCGAGCCGGGAATGCGTTCGGCCAGGGTCAACGCGTGCTGATCGGTGATCGCGACGGGCACGCCCCGTCGCGCCGCCGCCGCGTTCAGCGCCGCCGCCATGCCCGGGATCAGGCGGCTGGACAGGGCGGTGTCGGAATCCGTCGGCAGACGCAGAATTGCCCGGGCCGTCGCGCCGTCCGGCCACCGGGCGTTACGACCGGTGTAAACGTCGATCACCTGGGCGGTGCTCAGACGCCCTCCATTCGGCCGGGACGTGAAAAATCCGAACGGCGATTCGCACAGCGGCCGATCGGTCAGCCCCCTTCGGCGATCCTCCGGCGTGAGTGGGAGGGCGATCGGCGCGATGTCCACGGCACCCTCGCGAAGGGCCCGCAGGCCCCCGTGACTGCCCAGGCTGGGCAGGACACGGACGCGAATCGCCGGAGCCTCCGCGTTGAAATTCCGGCCGAGTTCGTCGAGCAGCGCCAGCACGCCACCGGTTCCGCCGACCACCACCTCGGAGGCGGCGGCGGTTGGTGGGGATGGGACGGCGAAAAGGATGAGCAACGCCACGGCAAGGAATGTCCGGCCGGCCGCGTGGATGCCGAGAATGGACATCCCTTGATATGTACAATTTTTGATAGAAGAACATATTTTGGTCGGCATAAGCACGAAGTACCCACTAAACAGCATCACGAAGCCGGCACCTGGCTCCAATTCTATACCATGTGGCCATGGCGGACCATCGGCGTTCCGCGGCGGGAGAGCACTTATTCAGTGCGTTCGGAGGAGACGCCGGATCGCCGACGGTCCGTTGCCGGCGTTCCGCATGGCTCGGAGCGTGGTGGCGCCGTCCCGCTTCGCAAGCCGTTTGCCGTCCGGGCCGGTGACCAGGCGGTGATGGTGATAGTCGGGGGTGTTCAGGCCGAGCAGCGCCTGTAGCAGCCGGTGCAGATGGCTGGCCTCGAACAGGTCGGCGCCCCGGGTGACCAGGGTCACCTCTTGCAGATGATCATCCAGGGTGGCCGCCAAGTGGTAACTGGCGCGCACCTCCTTGCGGGCCAGCACCACGTCGCCGAACAGGTGCGGGGTCGCCTCCTGCCGGCCGCGCGCGCGGTCGTGCCAGTTCAGCCTGCCAGTTTTCCGCGTTGCCCGGTTCACGTCGAGTCGCAGGGCGTGATCAGCGCCGGCGGCCAACCGGTCCCGTCGCTCGGCCGCGTCGAGCCGTCGGCAGGTGCCGGGATAGAGCGGGCCGTCCGGCCCGTGCGGCGCCCGTCCGGCGGCGGCGATTTCGGCCTTGATCTCCTTGCGGGTGCAGAAGCAGGGATACAACATCCCCATCGCGTCCAGACGATCGAGCGCCGCCGCGTAGTCGGCCAGATGCTCGGACTGCCGGCGCACCGGGGTGTCCCAGGTCAGGCCCAGCCAGTCCAGATCCTCAAGGATCGCGGCCTCGAAGTCGGCCCGGCAGCGTCCGGGATCGATGTCCTCGATGCGCAACAGGAACCGTCCGTCGCCGGCCGCGGCGGCGGCGAACAGGGCCGAATAGACGTGGCCCAGGTGCAACAGGCCGGTCGGCGACGGGGCGAAGCGGGTGACGGCGGATGGCGGCATCGGCGGGCGGCGCGGAGTAATTCGGAGGCGGTCGGGAGTTTAACGTGAAGTTCATCGTCGTAATATTTGGCGGTCAACACTACATGTTGTATCCTGCCGCCGGTCCAAAGGAAAGGAGGCTCAGGTGCCGTTGGACTCACCCGCCCTGGTTCTGAACGCGGACTTCCGTCCGCTGAGCTATTTCCCGTTGTCGTTGTGGTCCTGGCAGGAAGCGGTGAAGGCGGTGTTTCTGAACCGGGTCAACGTGATTTCCGAATACGACCGGACGGTGCGCTCTCCGAACTGGGAAATCCGCCTGCCCAGCGTGATCTCGCTGAAGGACTACGTGCCGTCGGCGCGTCGTGTCGCGTTTACCCGTTTCAACGTGTTCCTGCGCGATCGCTTCGCCTGCCAGTACTGCTGCGAGCCGTTTCCGACCAGCGACCTGACGTTCGACCACGTGATCCCGCGCTCGCGCGGCGGGCGCACCACGTGGAACAACGTGGTCACCGCCTGCGCGCCCTGCAATTTGCGGAAAAGCAACCGATTGCCGAAAAAATCGGGAATGTACCCGAGAACGGAGCCCACAGAACCCACGGTTCACCAGCTCCAGGCCAACGGCCGCGCATTCCCGCCAAACTATCTTCACGAAAGTTGGCGGGATTTTCTTTATTGGGACAGCGAGCTGGAGCCGTTCTGATACGGATTCCGAATCCCCCATTCGGGATCCGTGGCCTCGGAAAACCGAATCCCCCGCTCGGGTTTCGCATGCGGCGGTTTCCGGATGGCGCATTCGGATTTCGCGCAACGGGCCGGCCAACGCGGCCGGCCCGTCGGGTTCGTTTGGTCACTCCGTCATTTGCTTGATGTTCCAGATCTCGCGCGCGTAGGCGTGGATGGTGCGGTCGCTGGAGAACTTGCCCATGCGGGCCACGTTGAGGATCGCCCGACGGGTCCATTCCTCGGCGTCGCGGTACACCCGGTCGACCTCCTCCTGGGCCCCGACGTAGGCTGCGTAATCGGCCATGTGCATGTAGGTGTCGTTGCCCCACAGCAGGGCGTCGACCACGTCGCGGTAGCGGTTGGAATCGCCCTGCGAGAAATGGCCATGGCCGATCATGTCCAGGGTCCGGCGTAGCTCGCCGTTGTCGTTGTAGAACTGCCAGGGATCGTAGCCGTGGCTGCGCCGGTCCTGCACCTCCTGCGCCGTCAGCCCGAAGATGAAGATGTTGTCTTCCCCCACCTCCTCGCGGATCTCGATGTTGGCGCCGTCCAGGGTGCCGATGGTCAGCGCCCCGTTGAGGGCGAACTTCATGTTGCCGGTGCCGGAAGCCTCCATGCCGGCGGTCGAGATCTGTTCGGACAGGTCGCTGCCCGGGATGACCGTCTCGGCCACGGTAACGTTGTAGTTGGGGACGAACACCACCTTCAGCCGGTCGCCGATCGCCGAATCGTTGTTGACCACCTCGGCCACGTCGTTGATCAGCCGGATCACCTGCTTGGCCATGTGGTAGCCGGCCGCCGCCTTGCCGCTGAAGATCACCGTGCGCGGCAGGAAGTCACCGCCCGGATTGTCGCGCATCCGGTTGTAGCGGGTGATCACTTGCAGCACGTTGAGCAGTTGCCGCTTGTACTCGTGCATCCGCTTGACCTGGGTGTCGAACATCGAATCGAGGCGGATGTCCATGTCGTTGGTCGACTTGACCAGATCGACAAGCCGCTGCTTGGCGATCTGCTTGACGTCACGGAAGCGGGCCCGGAACGCCGCGTCTTCGGCGTGGGGCGCGAGATCGTTCAGGCGATCGAGATCGGTGATCCAGGCGTCGCCGATGGCCTCGGTGATCAGGTCGGCGAGCGGCGGGTTGGCTTCAAGCAGCCAGCGGCGCGGCGTGATGCCGTTGGTCTTGTTGACGATCATCTCCGGGTACAGGCGATGAAAGTCGGGGAACAGATGCGATTTCAGAAGCCCGGTGTGGATTTCCGCCACCCCGTTGACCTTCTGGCTGCCGACGATCGCCACGTGGGCCATGCGGATGGTGCGCCGCCCGTCGTCGACCAGCGACATGCGGCCGAGGATGCCCGGATCGTTCGGCGCCTTCCGGCGAACATCGGCCAGGAACACCTCGTTGAGCTGGTAGATCAGGTTGAGGTGGCGCGGCAGGATCGAGCCGATCAGGTCGATCGACCACATCTCCAGCGCCTCCGACATCAGGGTGTGATTGGTGTAGGCGAAGGTGCCGCGAGTGATCTCCAGGGCGCGCTCGAAGGAATAGTGATGCTGATCGATGAGCAGCCGCAGGAGTTCCGGCACGGCGAGCGCCGGATGGGTGTCGTTGAGCTGGATCGCCACCCGCTCCGGCAGGTTGTCCAGGCTGTCGTTCTCGCGCAGGTGCCGGACCACGATGTCCTGCATTGACGCGCTGACGAAGAAATACTCCTGGCGCAGGCGCAGCATCTGGCCCTCGCGGGTGGTGTCGGCCGGGTAGAGCACCTTGGTCAGGCTTTCCGACTGTGCCTTGCGGCCGACCGCGCCGATGTAATCGCCCACGTTGAAGCTCATCAGGTCGAACTCGGCGGTCGCCCGGGCCGTCCACAGGCGCAGGTTGCCGGCTCGGTCGTTGCCGAACCCGGACACCGGCATGTTGTAGGCCAGGGCCAGAACGTCGTCGCTGTCCACCCATTCGGTCACCTCGCGGCCGTCGCCGTCGCGATAGGTGTTGAGGCGACCGCCGAAGCGCACCCTGTAGATCACGTTCGGCCGCTCGAACTCCCAGGGGTTGCCGTGGCGCAGCCAGTGGTCGGGGGTTTCCTTCTGCTGGCCGTGATCGATCTTCTGATGGAACATGCCGTAATCGTAGCGCAGGCCATAGCCGTAGCCTGGGTAGCTCTGGGTGGCCATGGAGTCGAGGAAGCAGGCCGCCAGGCGCCCCAGGCCGCCGTTGCCAAGCGCCGCGTCGACCTCGACCTCCTGCACCGTTTTCAGGTCCTGGCCGAACTCGCCAAGCACCTCGGCCGCCACCTGGCGCAGACCGAGGTTGAGCAGATGGTTCATGAGACTGCGGCCGATCAGGAATTCCATCGACAGGTAGTAGACCCGCTTGGCCTTGGTCTCGCGCTGCACCCGCTTGGCGCGGATGTAGCGCTCCGACAGCTCGCCACGGACACAGTAGGCCAGCGCGTAGTACCAGTCGCGGGTGGTCGCTTCCGACGGATCGCGGCCAACCCCGTGGATCATGTAGAACAGCAAGGACTCCTTGAGGGCCTCGGGATCGGTGAGATCGCCGTCGCACGGCCGGGCGTTGATGGCGTCGATCGATTCTTGATCCATGGATATTCCCTCCCTTCGCAAAGAATGGATGCCTAGTTGGCGGTTTCGATGGTCTTGCGGTACAGGTCCCGGTAGGCCCGGGCGGCCCGCGTCCAGCCAAAGTCCTGCCGCATGGCGCGTTGCCGCACGGCCTGCCAGGCCGTGGCGTCGGCATGCAGCGCGAACACCCGTTCGAGCGCCGTCCACAGACCGACCGCCGAGGCGGTGTCGAACAGAAAGCCGGTGCCGTTGGGTTCGCGCGCGTCGATCACGGTGTCGGCCAGGCCGCCGGTTCGGCGGGCGACCGGCAGGGTTCCGAATCGCATGGCATAGAGCTGGGTCAACCCGCAGGGCTCGAAACGGGACGGCACCAGCAGGGCGTCGGCCGCCGCCTGGATGCGGTGGGCGAGCGGTTCGTCGTAGCCGATCTGCACCGCCACCGAGCCCTGCCGCGCCTCGGCGAGGCGGCGGAACTCGGCCTCCTCGGCCGCCTCGCCGGACCCCAGAACCACCAGTTGTCCGCCGGCCTCGACCAGACGGTCGGCGACGGCCAGGACCAGATCGAGTCCCTTCTGGTCGGAAATCCGGCTGACCACGCCGAACAGCGGTGCCTCCGGTCGCGGCGCCAGATCCATGCGCATCTGGAGGTCGCGCTTGCAGGCCGCCTTGCCCTCGGCCACCGTTTCGGCATCGTAGTTGCGGATCAGGTTCGGATTGCGCGCCGGGTCCCAGATGGCGTAATCGGCGCCGTTCAGGATGCCGCTGAGGGCCGCCTTGCGATGGCGCAGCAGGCCGTCCAGCCCGGCGCCCATCTCGGGAGTCTGGATCTCGCGGGCATAGGTCGGGCTGACCGTGTTGATGCGGTCGGCGAACCGCAGGCCGCCCTTGAGAAACGAGACCGCCCCGTGGAATTCCACGCCGTCGATGTCGAAAAGATCCGGCCCCAGACCCACCTCCTCCAGGATGGCGCGCGGAAACCGGCCCTGGAACAGGATGTTGTGGATGGTGATCAGGCTCCCCGGGCCGGGACCGCGCCATTGCTTGAGATAGACCGGCGCCAGACCGGTCTGCCAGTCGTTGGCGTGCACCACGGCCGGCAGCCAGGCCTTGCCGTCGCCCACCTTGCCCAGGTAGGCGGCGGCCCAGGACAGGGTGGCGAAGCGACGGTGGTTGTCCGGCCAGTCGGCCCGGCTGGCGTCGTTGTAGGGGCCGCCCGGACGGTCGAACAGGATCGGGCAGTCGACCAGCCACAGCGGAACGCCGCCGGGCATCCGGGCCGAGATCAGGCGGGTTCGCCCGAACCCCAGGGGGTCGCCCAGGTCCGGTCCGTCGGTCAGCCGTTCCGCCCGTTCCAGGGCGGCCGGATAGCCCGGTATCATCATGCGAACGTCCAACCCCTCGGCCGCGAGCGCGTCCGGCAGCGCGCCGGCGACATCGCCCAGTCCCCCCGTCTTGACGAGCGGGTGGGCTTCCGACGTCACGAACAGAATTTTCATTCCCTACTTTCCAGCGGCATTCGACAAAGTTTCACCTTTTCACCGGTGCCGCATTTTAATGAAACACAAAGTGCCTATGTTCAAGCGAAGAAAAATCAGCCAAGATTACGCGATCCGGCACCGAATGTCCCGTCCTGCTTCACGCGGATGTGGCGAACGAACGGCGAAGAGGGAGGATGATAACGCCATGCAGCCCAATACCGCGCGAAAGTCCTATGATCTGAATACCGCGCTGCGCGAGACACTTGCCTTGATCCTGGCCGGTGGTCGGGGCAGCCGCCTGATGAACCTGACCGATTCGGAGGCCAAGCCGGCGGTGCCGTTCGGCGGCAAGTTCCGGATCATCGATTTTCCCCTGTCGAACTGCGTGAACTCCGGGATCCGCCGCATCGCCGTGCCGACCCAGTATCGAGCCCACACCCTGATTCAGCACATCCAGCGCGGCTGGAACTTCCTGGGCGCGGAACTCGGCGAGTACGTGGAGGTATGGCCGGCCCAGCAGCAGACGCGCGAGGAGTCCTGGTACCGCGGCACCGCCGATGCCGTCTACCAGAACCTGGACCTGATCCGCGCCCGCAACCCGCGCTACGTGCTGATTCTGGCCGGCGACCATGTCTACAAGCAGGATTACTCGCTCGTCCTCGCCCAGCACATCGAGCGCGGCGCCGCGGTTTCCGTGTCCTGTGTCGACGTGCCGCTGGACGATGCCCGGGCGTTCGGGGTGGTCGGGGTCGACGACGACGACCGGATCACCGATTTCGTGGAAAAGCCCAACCGGCCGCCGGCCATTCCCGGTCAGCCCGACCGTGCCTTCGCCAGCATGGGCATCTACCTGTTCGACGCCGACCTGCTCTATCAGCACCTGGAGCGCGACGCCGCGCTGGCCGGATCGTCGCGCGACTTCGGCAAGGACCTGATCCCCTATCTGGTGCGCGAGGGCGCCCCCATCCATGCCCACCGGTTCCGCGATTCCTGCGTGACCTGCACCGGTCACCAGCCCTACTGGCGCGACGTCGGGACGGTCGACGCCTTCTGGGAGGCCAACATCGACCTGACCAGCGTATGGCCGGAACTGGACCTCTACGACGGCCGCTGGCCGATCATGTCGTTGCAGGAGCAGCGGCCGTCGGCCAAATTCGTGTTCGACGACGACGACCGGCGCGGCGTGGCCCTGGATTCGGTGGTGTCGGCCGGTTGCATCGTCTCGGGCGGCACGGTGCGAAGGTCGCTGCTGTTCAACAACGTGCGGGTCAATTCCTACACCCTGGTCGAGGACTCGGTGATCCTGCCCAACGCCGACATCGGCCGCCGGGCGCGGCTGCGCAAGGTGCTGCTCGATCGCGATTGCCAGATTCCGGAAGGCCTGGTGATCGGCGAGGACCCGGAGTGGGACGCGCGGAACTTCCTGCGCACACCAAAGGGCGTGGTTCTGGTGACCCGGCCGATGCTCGACGCGCTTGAGGGGTAGGACGGACTAAAACAGGCTGGCCACCATTCGCCCGCAGACGATCAGAAGGAACAGGGCGAATCCCTTGCGCAGCAGGCCGCCGTCGATGGAATGGGCGATCCGCGCCCCGAGCGGCGCCGCGGCCACCGAGGCCGGCACGATGCAGGCCAGGGCGAGCAGGTTCACGTAGCCGACCGACAGCGGCGGCCGGCCGGACACGTCGGAGCCGGTGACCGCGAAACCGATCGCCCCGGGAACGGCGATGATCAGGCCGATCGCCGCCGCCGTGCCGACGGCGCGGCGGATCGTCGCGCCGCACATCACCTGGGCCGGCACGCTGAAGGTGCCGCCGCCGATCCCCAGCATCGCCGAGATGCCGCCGATGCTCGTGGCGATCACCTGCGACCAGGGGGTCGGAGGCAACGTATCCCGCACCGCCTTGTCCTCCGATCCGGTGAACAGACGAATGGCCATGGAAAACGACACCAGGGCGAACAGCCCGGTCAGCACCCGGCCATCGGCCACCGTCGCCAGGCCGGTGCCGATCAGCACGCCGAGCGCCACCCAGGGGCCCCAGGCGCGCAGCACCGCCGGATCGATCGCGCCGCGCCTCCAGTGGGCGCGCGCCGACGACAGGCCGGTCGGCAGGATGGTGGCCAGCGAGGTGCCGACCGCGGCATGCATGCGCACCGCCTCGTCGATCCCGAGGGCGGCGAAGACCTGATAGAGAACCGGCACGATGACGATGCCGCCGCCGATCCCCAGCAGTCCGGCCAGAACGCCCGCCACCGCCCCGGCGCCCAGGAGCGCGGCCACGAACACCAGCAGCGTCGTCGGATCCAGTCCATCCATGGCGGTCATGGTCCTTGGGTTGGCGCGACGGGAATGGTAGTCAACTCGCCATGCCCGAGTTGACGATTCCCGAGTCCTATCGACCGTTGGTCGACGTCATGTTCCTCGTCGTGACCGGCGCGGTGGCCTGGCACGGCATCCGATCCCGCGACGCGGCCGGCGAGGCCGACCCGGTGCGGTTGCTGTTCGGCTCCATCGCGGCGCTGTTCTTCGTCGTGGTGTTGCTGCGCGATGTGCTGGGCGTGATCGGGTTCTGACCGCCGCTTGCTTACGCCGCCGCCGCCTCGGCCGCCGCCGCGCGGCCCCGCTCGAAGGCGGTTTCGTTGATGGTCACCAAATCCGGCTTGTGGGCCCGGAAACGGGCGACGATGGACTCCTTCAGCAGCGCGGCCTCGAACGGCAGATGATCCGCGATGGCGCCCAGCAGCACCGTGTTGACCAAACGCATCTCGCCCAACCGTCTGGCGATTGCCCCGGCGTCGAAGTCGTAGACCGTGACCCCGGCGCGCCGCATCGATGCCACGGGATCGTCCGGATAGGGAAACAGCCCGAGGTTGACCACCGGCGGTTTCAACGCCTGTGTGTTGACCATCGCGATTCCGCCGGGCTTCAGGTGCGCCGTCCATCGCATCGCCTCGGCCGGCTCGAAACCCAGGATCACGTCGGCCTCGCCGTCCGGGATGGCCGGCGACAGGACCTTGGGCCCGAACCGCACGTGGCTGGTCACCACGCCGCCGCGCTGCGCCATCCCGGCGACCTCTGTCTTCTTCACGTCAAGGCCCTGCGACACCGCGCACTGGGCGAGAACCTCGGAGGCCGTCATCACGCCCTGGCCGCCGATCCCGCAGACCAGGATGTTGGTCGTTCCCGCCATCATGCGTCTCCCCGCGCCGGTACGTCGAACAATGGGCCGGGCGCCGGCACGATGGCGTTCGGGCCGCAGGTCGAGGGACAGAGGCCGCAGCCGGTGCAGGCCGCCGTCTCGATGGTCACCCAGGCCTTCTCCACCGGCTTGCCCTTGGGGCTGGTGGTGGTCTCGCGCCGCGTTACAAGGATCGCCGGACAGCCCACGTTGAGACAGTTGGCGCAGCCGGTACAGTCTTCGTCGACAACCTTCAGGGGCGTGTATCTCTCGAACTCGGGGATCAGCACGCAGGGCTGATTGGTGACGATGACCGAGGGTTCCGGCTGCTTGATCTCCTCCTTGATCATCTTGAACAGGGTCGGCATCTCGTAGGGATTGACCCGCCGGATGCGTTCCTTCCGGACCCCCAGCGCCTCGACCAGCTTGGCGAAGTCCACCGATGGCGCCTCGTTGCCATGGATGTCGTGGCCGGTGCCGGCGTGCGCCTGCCCGCCGGTCATTCCGGTGGTCCGGTTGTCCAGCAGCATCACGGTCACGTTGCCGCGATTGTAGACCATGTCCAGCAGCCCCTGCATGCCCATGTGCAGGAAGGTGGAATCGCCGATCACCGCGACGATGCCCCGGGTCTTGTCGGCCTCGGCGCGCCCCAGGTCCATGCCCAGGGCCATGCCCATGGAGGCGCCCATGCAGGTGGTGGTGTCGAGCGCGTTCCACGGATGCCCGGCGCCCAGGGTGTAGCAGCCGATGTCGCCGGCGATGCTGATGTTGCGATGCAGCCTCGACAGGCAGTAGTAGACCGACAGATGCGGACAGCCGACGCACATGGTCGGCGGACGCGGAAACACCTCCATGTTCGATGCCGCGACCTCCGGCGGCGGCGCCATGGGCTCGCCGAGCAGCCCCCCGATCGCCGCCAGGAGCACCGGCACCGACAGTTCGTGCACCCGTGGCAGGATGTCCTTGCCGTGCACCGTCAGGCCGGCCGCCTTCAGGTCGTGCTCGATCAGCGGTTCGGTTTCCTCGACCACCAGCAAGCGCTCGACGCCGTCGGCGAAGGCCCGGACACGCTCGATGGGCAGCGGCCAAGTGAAGCCGAGCTTCAGCACCGGCAGGTCCGGGAACGCCTCGCGCACATGCATGAAGGCCGGCCCCGAGGTGATGATGCCGAGTCGCTTGTCGGGGCCGTCGTCGAGGACGGTCAGGTCGGTCGCCTCGGCGAACCGGGCCAGGTCCGCCTCGCGCGCGATCTGCCAGGGCAGGCGCTTGCGGGCGGTCGATGGCACCAGCACCCAGCGCGACGGGTCGCGCTCGAACGGCACGTCGGGGCGTTCCTCGCGGGTGCCCACGGTGACCAGTCCCTTGACGTGGCAGATGCGGGTGGTCATGCGCAGGATCACCGGGACCGAGAACCGCTCGGAAATCTCGAACCCACGCCTGACCATTTCGTAGGCTTCCTGGGAGTCCGCCGGCTCCAGGATCGGCACATGGGCGAAGCGGCCCCAGAACCGGCTGTCCTGCTCGTTCTGGGACGACGACAGGCCGACGTCGTCGGCGATGGCGATCACCAGGCCGCCGCCGACCCCGGCCAGGGTCTGGCTCATCAGGGCGTCGGAGGCCACGTTCATGCCGACGTGCTTCATGGCGCAGAAGGCGCGCGACCCGGCCACCGAGGCACCGATGGCGACCTCCAGCGACACCTTCTCGTTGACCGACCACTGGGCATGGACGTCCGGATAGAGGGCCAGGCTTTCGAGGATTTCGGTCGACGGGGTGCCAGGATAGGCGGTTCCGACCCGAACCCCGGACTCCCAGGCGGCGCGCGCCACCGCCTCGTTGCCCGACATCAGGTGCGTGGTCGCCGCCGCCGCCTTCACGATCGCGTTCAAGGGAGCCTCCCGTCGTTCCGTTCGAACGCCGAGTCTGTTACACGTCCGGAAGGGGAGCGAAAAGGTTTTTTTGAATGCGGCGGGGAACGGCGGCCGATCGGCGGAAGCCGTCGAGACCGATGGCCATCGCCGCGTGGTCATTCGCCCGTATCAATATTCATTCTGCATCATTTGCAAATGCGCGATTAATATATTTAAAATTGTTAATCTAAAATTATATGTCTTATTTATATATTTTGCGTCATATGCCGCTATTTTTTGTAGTTTACAAAAATTCAATAATCTGTTATCAGAATAGTATCTATGTCGATTTATTGAAATTCAAGGTTTTCAAAAAATATTACCATTATTGAATTGCATATTAAGGTGATTCTGATGTTGTCACAAAAAGAGTTTCGTCTTATGGAATTGGAAGGTAGAAGAAGGTGGGAAATAGAAGAAAAATTTATTAACAATAGGTTGACATGGTTAATTCTTACACAATCCATATTGTTTGCTGCATATAGTTTATTATTGGAGAAACATCCCACAGAAAACACAAAAAGTGTCGTATTTGTGATATCTGTGATGGGCATATCTTTAAGTTTATTTATTTTTATTGGTGTGGTTGGCGCGACAATTGCAATGTATAGGCTTAAAAATATTTATAAATTCGACAACTATTTTGTATCATTTTTTTCAACAATAATGGGATGGTCGTGTAATATTGGAATACCATTAACATTTATAGCTTCTTGGGTTGTGTTTTTTTATATTTCTTAATTTTTTATATCGGAGTTGTTTTATGAACGAAAAAAGTAAAATTAGAGATGTTTTACAAAGTCATTTAAATTGCAATGAAGATAACTATTTCGATTACGTGCTTTTTTTATTACGCGAAAAAAGAAAATATGTTAATGCGTTTATTCAAAGCAGAAAATTTCCTCCTTTTGAGATCGAAATACAAGTTAGTAGTAAATGTAATTTGGAATGCAAATGGTGTATTGGCGAGGTTATGCAGTCGAATAGACAGGTTCAAAACCTTCCAAATAACATAAAAAAGAGTAACATAGATAATATTGTTGATGGAATAATTGATTTTGACATTGATGGCATGGGGGTGGAGTTTGTTAAGTTTTCTGGTTACATAGGCGAACCCCTATTAAAAAAAGATGAAACAATCAAGGCGATTCGTACGTTGGTTGGGGCCGGGAAAAAGGTTGGCCTTTTTACGAATGGATTTTTTATGAACCCGGATACATGGGGAACATTGGTTAATATAGATTATGTTCATGTTAGCCTTGATGCGGGACCAAAAACATTTCACTGGTTAAAGGATTCTCCCAAGCTTCCATTTGGGTATGACTCGTTTAATAAGGTTATTTCAAACATCGAAGGTCTTGTTAAAAAAAGGAATTCATCCAGTTCGAGCAACCTTAAGATTAATATAGGGTATGTCGTGGTTCCGGGAAACCATGAAGAAATATTTGAGACATCGAAAATCGTGAAGAGTGTAGGGGCTGATTCAATAAGGTTCAAGTGTGATATCGAAGGAAAACATGATTTGGTTAAGTGCAATATTTTAGACGAGGTTTTTGATCAGATTGATAAAGCACGAAATGAACTTCATGAGGAAGGTGTTTTTTCCGTTTTCTCCGTTCATAGTAAGGAAGACATTAAAGATAGAAATTACGCACGCTGGCGATGTGAGTATGGGTGCGAGTTTCAAAATTTTTTTGCGACGATCGGCTCTGATGGAAACTTGTATTTGTGCGATCATAACACAATGCCTAATGCAATTTCCTTGGGAAACGCCATAGACGATCCAATTAATAAAATATGGGAAAGTAATAGGCGTGATTACATATCGAATGGTATTGAGTTCATGTGTCAAAGCAATGTATGTCCACCATTTGCCAATAAGGTTAATTTTTTTCTTAGTGACCTTAAGGATATGGTCGATAAGTATGGTTCGGATCGAGTTATGGGCGTGATCGATGAAATCGTCAATGCGTAGCTGTTTTTGGAAAATTCAGGAAATGTTAATACGGGAACGAATTTTTAATTTTCGGCGCCGCCGCGCCATGGCTGGGTGAGCATGCGGTCGAGCCTCTGCTCGGACGGATCGCGGAAGCCGTCGAGACCAATGGTCATCGCCGCGTGGCCGTCGTCCGGTTGCGCCCGGTAAGTGCCGAACAGGCGGTCCCACCATGTCAGGCTGAACCCGAAATTGCTGTTGGTCTCGTGCGGATGCGGCGAATGGTGGACCCGGTGCATGTCGGGGGTGACCAGCAGCAGGCGCAATCCTCGGTCAAGATTATCCGGCAGTCGCAGGTTCGCATGGTTGAACATGGCGGTCGCGTTGAGCAGGATCTCGAACGTCAGCACCGCCGCCGCCGGTGCCCCGAGCAGGGCGATCCAGGACATCTTGAGGCCGAGCGATAAAAGGATTTCCAGCGGATGGAAGCGGGCCCCGGTGGTCACGTCGTAATCGGTGTCGGCATGGTGCACGCGATGCAGCCGCCACAGCAGCGGCACCGCGTGCACCATCACGTGTTGCAGATAAATGAACAGGTCGAGCAGGATCACGCTCAGGATCAAGGCCGCCGGGCCGGGAACCGCGACCACGTTGAACAGCCCCCAGCCGCGTTCGGCGCACAGCACCGCGAAGGCGATCGGCGCCATCGGCAGCAGCAGCCGTCCGAGCAGGCTGTTGAGGACCACGATGCCGAGGTTCCCCGGCCAGCGTTTCCAGCGCGACAGGCGCCGCGTCCGGCGCGGCACCAGGGCTTCGGCGGTGGCGGCCGCCAGCAGCACGCCAAAAAAGAATCCCAGCCTGAGGGTGGTCTCGTTGCGCAGCAGGAATTCATCCATCGCGGGTCACGCCGAGGGTCGTTGGGACTCGCCGGGCCGGTCCCGGAACCAGCAAACAAACAGCATTTTTAGGTCATTGCCCTGATCAGCCAAGGGAGCACGGCATATGGACCGAGATCACGCGCCGTCAGTATGAGCGCACCGGTCGGCGCCACGCAAGCGACGCGACGGAAATGGTGCGGCGGACACGGAGCGCACCGTGATCGCGCCGGTGCCGTCGGAACGCAAACGCCACGGTTGGACGTGCGCGGCCGGTACGCGCGATCTGCTCGACGCGATTTCCGGCCCCAGCGACGTGCTCCCCTGTGGTCGTTCGATGTTGCGTTGGGTATCATCCGTCGGCGCCCGAGTCCGCGGCGCGCCGGTGGGACAATGGAGGAACGCTTGGGCATATTGTCGTGGATCGTGTTCGGGGCGCTGGCCGGATTTGTCGCCAAGCTCCTGATGCCGGGCAAGGATCCCGGCGGATTCGTGGTGACCGTGGTGCTTGGCATCGTGGGCGCGATGATCGGCGGATTCGTCGGCCAGACGCTGGGCATCGGCGACGTCAGCGGGTTCGACCTGACCAGCTTCGGCTTGGCCGTCCTGGGGACCCTGGTGCTGCTGGTCGGCTACCGGATCGTCAAGAGCTGAACCCCGCGGGGCGGCGCGCCGCCCCGCGCGAGGGCCCCGATCCATGCGCGTCCGCTCGAAGCTCTTTTTCCTGCTGCTCTTGATCGCCGTGCTGCCGCTGGCCGCGTCGGCGTGGATCGACCTGCGGATTCTGGACCTCCTCGGCAACCGATTGAGCGCGCGCGCGGCGGATCTTCTGGGCGAGCAGCGTGCCGCCGACATGCGGCAGGCGGTGGGTCTCGCGGCGCAGACGCTGCGTGTGGAGCAGGATCTGGCCGAGACCAACCTCGACCTGCTGGCGGCCGGCGCGTCGCGTCAGTTGGCGGCGCCCATCGACGGAAACCTGGAGGATCTGCTTCCGGTCGGCCGGTTCGCCGGTCCCGGCGCCGATGCTCCCGGCCTTGGAACGTGGGAGTTGGCGGAGGCTGGTGCGGACGGGTCCGCGACGAAGCGAAGCCGGCGCGTCGCCGCCTGGCGCCTCGCGCCCGATGCCGTGTCCCTTGATGCCGCCGGGGATCGCGTCCGGCTGGCCGCCCTGGTGCCGCTTCTGCGCGCCATCCACCGTCGGCGCCCCGACCGCATTCGCGGGCTGACGGTGAGCCTGGAAACCGGAGGTCACATGGTGTTTCCCGGCCACGCGGGCGATCCGTCCGACCACGATCCGCGCCGCCAGCCGTGGTATCGGCGGGCCATCAACCTGGACGGCACGGTGTGGGCGGCGCCGCATTTGGACCCGGTTGATGGAACCCTGGTGTTCAGCCTGGCCCGGCGGTTCGCCGGAGCCGACGGCCGGCCGGCCGGAGTGGTGGCGCTGCACGTGCCGATCCTCGGCATTCTGGGAACGGTGCGCGATCGTCTGAGCCTGGGCGCCGACTCGGAGGCCTTCCTGGTCGACCTCGCGCCACGCGCCGACGGCACCGACGGGCTCCGCATCCTGGCCCATCGCCGCTACGAGACCGGCGATTGGCGGAACGCGGTTCGCCTGGGCTGGCTCGAGGGACCTTCGGGCGGCGTCTTCCAGGCCATGCGCGAGGACATCGCGATCGGCGAGCCCGGGGTTCGCCGGCTGGCCTATCAGGGGCGCGACGCCCTGTGGGCCCACGCCCCCATCCGGGTGTTGGGCACCCATCTATTGCTGGTCGTGCCGTTCGACGACATCCTGGCCGAGGTTGGCCGCGCGCAACGCCTGGTCGACGAGGAATTCAACGCCCTGGGAACCGGCATCGCGCTGCTGTCCCTGGGCCTGATCCTGCTCGCCGTGCTGCTCGGCCTGCTCGGCGCGCGGGTGATCACCCTCCCGGTGCGCAGTCTGGCCATGGCGGCCGAGCGGCTGGCGGCCGGCGACCTGGAGGCGCGAGCGCGGGTCATCGGCAAGGACGAGTTGGGCGATCTGGCGCGCGCCTTCAACGGCATGGTGCCGAGGCTGGCCGACCACCTGCGGCTCAGCCGCGACATCGGCCTGGCCAAGGAGGTGCAGCGCGATCTGCTGCCCAAGACGGCGCCGCGCCTGCCGGGTCTCGAGGTCGCCGGCAGCAGCCGCTACTGCGACGAAACCGGGGGCGACTATTTCGATTTCCTGGTCGCGCCGGTGCTTGACGAGGGTCGTCTGGCGGTCAGTGTCGGCGACGTGGCCGGGCACGGCCTGCAGGCGGCGCTGCTGATGACCACCACGCGCGCCCTGGTCCGTGCCCACGCGGCGCGCGACGACAGCCCCGGCGCCCTGCTGGCCGGCGTCAACCGGCATCTGTGCCGCGACGTCAGCCACGGCCGCTTCGTGACCCTGTTCCACCTGGAGGCGCGGTGTGCTCCCGGCGCGTCGCCGGTCGTGACCTGGGCCGACGCGGGGCAGGGCGGGGCGTTTCTGTACAATCCGGCGGCGGACCGCACGCTCGACCTGTCCGGCGAAGGCATTCCGCTCGGCATCCTGCCGGACGCCGCCTATGTGGACCGAGGGCCGCGAGCGCTGGAGCCGGGCTGCCTGATCGTGCTCGGCACCGACGGTCTGTGGGAAAGCCGCGATCCGAAGGGGCGCCAGTTCGGCCTGCGTCGTCTGCGCGACGTGGTGCGCGCCCGCGCCGGTGACTCGGCACAGGGCATCCTGGACGCCGTGCTTGCCGCGACGGCGGAGTTCCGGGGCGGCGCCATGCAGCGCGACGACGTCACGCTGGTCGTTCTCAAGGCGCGATAGCCGGAATCCACGCATGCCCGCGACACAAGGACGCGATGCGCGACGGGCGTCACCCCACCTCCCGCAGGTAGTAGACGAGATCGAGCGGCGGCGGCAGCGAGGGCACCCCGGCCAGCATGTGGTGGACTTGGCCCCGATGGTGGGTGGCGTGATTGAAGAGGTGGCCCAGCACATAGACCATCGGCGTGTGGATGAGCTGCCCGGCCCGGCTCCGATAGGCGAGGTCTTGGGCCAGGTGCTCGTCGGGCATGTCATCCACGTGGGCGATGATCGCGCGGTCCTCGGCCTCGCGGGCCTGCCTGAGGTCGGAAAACACCTCGAACAGGATCTGGTCGAGCCGGGATATCCCGGCGTCGACTCCGCGAATCCGGCCCATCCAGATCAGGTCGACCACCAGCATGTGGTTGAGCGTGCCCATGATCGACCCGAAGAATGCCTGCCGGTCGCGCGCCAGCTCATCCTTCGAAAGGTCGGCGCAGGCATTGTACAGGCGGGCGTTGGCCCAGGCATTGTAGCGCGCCGTCGTGGCGAAATAGCTCTTCATCGGATTCTCCCCCGGGTCGGCCGGCCGAAGCTCCCGTCCTTCGCGACATCGACCCCCCATGCAGTGCGCGGCCGTAATAGCATATCCTTCGTGCCTTCGAACATGGAAACCGGCGGGCGAAGCGTCTATAGGTAAACCGCCCGAACGCCAGAATCGGAGGAGGCGCGCTCGATGCTCAACTGGCTGATCCAACTGCCCTGGGTGGTTCCCATCATCGCCTGCCTCACATTGGGATTGGCCCCCTTCGTGCCGGAACCGCATATCTGGGAAAAGCTGAAGATGTTGGCCGACGGAACCCTCGTGCGGCCGATCGACATATTGGATCTGGCCTTCCACAGCGTTCCCTGGCTGCTGCTGATCGCCAAGGCCGTGGCGACCGCGACGAGGCTCCGCCGATGAGCCGGAACCCGTTCGTGCTCGGCCTGCAACGCAATCCGGACGCCTTCCTGGACAGCCTGTCGTCGGACGAATTGGGCGCGGTGATGGACGCCTGCGCGCGGCTGCTCGAACGCCGCGCCCTGGCCGGCGACCGGGCGGCGGGGCCGGCCCTGCAGGCACTTTACCGGATGCTGGGCGATCTCAAGGTCTGACCGGACGCGGCGCCGGCTAGTGGATCGGATCCAACGCTTGGTACCCAAGCTTTGGATCGGTCGATCCACTAAGCTATTGATCTGGTGGTTCGATTCAGCCAACGGATGGGACTC
>JANQIL010000040.1 GCA_028282245.1 Magnetospira sp. | reverse complement strand
CCCGTCCCGTCGCGCCGGTCGCGCCGGTCGCGCCGGTCGCTCCGCCGACCCTCGACCCGGACACCCGGGAGGCAACGTCGTGAGCCGGCTCGACGATCTGGTGACGTCGCGCCCGATCCCCACCTGGCGACCGATCGCCTGGACGATCGTGGTGCTGCTGGCCGGCGGCCTGTCCTGGGCCGGCGTCGCCGAGTTGGACGAGGTGGCGGTGGCGATGGGCGAGGTGGTGCCGCAGGGCAACGTCAAGATCATTCAGCACCTGGAGGGCGGCATCGTTCAGCGGATCGACGTGGAGGAAGGCGACATGGTGCGCGCCGGGTCGCCGCTGGTGCTGCTCGACCTCGGCACCACCGGGGTCAACCGCGAGGAACTCCAGGTCCGGCTCGACGGCCACCTGCTGGCGCGCGCCCGCCTGATCGCCGAAACCACCGGCGCCGACGAGATCGCGTTTCCCGAGGACGTCGCGGCGCGCCGCCCGACCCTGGTGTTGGCCGAGCGCCGTTCCTTCGCGGCCCGCCTGGCCGAACTGAGCAGTTCGCTTCGGGTGCTGCGCGAACAGATGCGGCAGCGCGAATTGGAGGTCGAAGAACTCGAGGCCACCCGACGCGCCACCGCCCAGAACCTGAACCTGGCCCGCGAGCGGCTGCGGATGTCCACCTCGCTGTTGTCGCAGGGCCTGACCGCCAAGATGGAGCATCTGGAGCTGCGGGCCGAGGTGGAAAGCCTGGAAGGCGAAATTCAGAGCCTCAAGCCGGCCATTCCGCGCGCCCGCGCGGCGGTCGAGGAGGCGGCCGAGCGGCGGCGCGAGGTGGAGACGAGCTTCCGTCGCGAGGCCGAGGAGGCGCTGGGCCAGGAGGAACAGGTGATCGCCCAGATCCGCGAGGTGCTGATCAAGGCCACCGACCAGGGTCTGCGCGCCGAGATCAAGAGCCCGATCGACGGGGTCGTCAAGAACATGCGCTACCACACCATCGGCGGCGTCGTGAAGCCCGGCGAGGCGATCATGGAGATCGTCCCCTCGGGCAGCAACCTGGTCATCGAGGCGCGCCTCAAGCCGACCGACGTGGGGTACGTGGAGGCCGGCCAGAAGGCGACGGTCAAGATCTCGACCTACGACTTCGCGCGCTACGGCGGGCTGGACGGCGAGGTGGTCCTGGTGGCTCCCGATTCCACCACCGACTCGCAGACCGGGGAAACCTATTTCCGAGTGGTCGTTAAAACTAGGAAGACCTGGCTCGGCGAAACCGAGGGCCTGTGGGCGATCACCCCCGGCATGGAAGCCACGGTGGACATCCACACCGGCGAGAAAACGGTCATGGACTATCTGGTCAAGCCGGTCCTGAAGCTGCGCCACGAGGCGTTCCGGGAACGCTGATGACAACGACCCGACGATTCCGACGGCTAGGCCTCGCCCTGATCCTGCTGTGCCTGACGGCGTCCGGCGCGGCGCGCGGCGGGGACCACATCCTCGCCGCCAGTTGGCAGCCGGCGTTCTGCGAGACGCGGCCCGACAAGCCCGAATGCCAAACCCAGACGGCGGATCGCTTCGATGCCGATCATTTTTCCCTACACGGGCTGTGGCCACAGCCCTACGGCACGTTCTACTGCGGCGTCCCAGACCGGCTGCGCGCGGCCGACCGCGCCGGCCGCTGGGCCAGCCTGCCGCCACTCGATCTCGACCCCGAATTGCGCGACCGGTTGACACGGGCCATGCCGGGCACGCGCTCGTCGCTCGACCGCCACGAATGGATCAAGCACGGAACCTGTCACCCCGGGTCGGTCGAAACCTATTATCGGGAGTCCTTGGCCCTTCTGGACGCCTTGAACGACTCCCCGTTGCGCGCCCTGTTCGTGGCCCACATCGACCGGTGGCTGGACGCCGACACCATCCGCGAGGCCGCCGACGCCGCCTTCGGACCGGGCGGCGGCGCCCGCGTCGAGGTGATCTGCGTCGACGACGGACCACGCCGGCTGATCGTCGCGTTAAGGCTGCATCTGCGCGGCGAGATCGGCGACGCTCCGGATCTCGGGCGGCTTCTCAAGGCCGCGCCGCGAGCCCGCGCGAGATGCGACGGCGGCATGGTCGACCGGGTGGGTCTTCGGGAATAACCGCCCGCCCGGGTCGCGTTTTCCGGGTCCATCGATGGACCGGACAATTAACCCGTTGACAGTACTTGCCTCAAACCCTAGTTCAGAGGCCCCGGACTCCGAACGAGCTTGTCATGAATCTGAACACGGTCGATCCGTACGGACCCGAGGCCTTCCCCGGCCATCGGGTGCGTCTGGGCGCCGAGGACCCGCTGCCCCTCGACTGCGGGGTCAGCCTGTCGCCGTTCAGCGTCGCCTATCAGACCTACGGCCGGCTCAACGCCGACCGCGACAACGCCGTTCTGGTCTGTCACGCCCTGACCGGCGACCAGTTCGCCGGCGAGAGCCATCCGCTGACCGGCAAGACCGGCTGGTGGGAGTTCCTGATCGGCCCCGGTCGGCCGCTCGACACCAACCGCTATTTCGTGATCTGCCCCAACATCCTGGGCGGATGCATGGGGACCACCGGTCCGCGCGAGGTCAACCCGGCGACCGGGCGGCGCTGGGGCCTCGACTTCCCGGTGATCACCATCGCCGACATGGTGCGCGCCCAGGTCCGCCTGATCGACCATCTTGGGATCGACCGCCTGTTCATGGTGCTCGGCGGATCGATGGGCGGCATGCAGGTCCTGGAATGGGCGGCCGGCTACCCGGAGCGGGTGTTCGCGGCGGTGCCGATCGCCACCGCGGCCCATCACTCGGCCCAGAACATCGCCTTCCACGAGGTCGGGCGGCAGGCCATCCTGGCCGATCCCGACTGGCGCGGCGGCGACTACGAGAGCCTCGGGGTGGTCCCGCATCGCGGCCTCGCGGTGGCCCGCATGGCGGCCCACATCACCTATCTGTCGGAGATCGCCCTGACCCGCAAGTTCGGCCGCCGCCTGCAGGACCGCCAGAACGTCACCTTCGGGTTCGACGCCGATTTCCAGGTCGAGAGCTACCTGCGCCACCAGGGGTCCACCTTCGTCGACCGCTTCGACGCCAACAGCTACCTGTTCATCACCCGGGCGATGGACTATTTCGACCTCGCCGGCCGCCACGGCGGGGTTCTGGCCGATGCCTTCCGCGATACCCCGGTGCGGTTCTGCGTGATCTCGTTCTCCAGCGACTGGCTCTACCCGACGGTGGAGAACCGGCGCATCGTTCACGCCCTGAACGCCGCCGCCGCCAACGTGAGCTTCGCCGAGATCGACAGCGACAAGGGCCACGACGCGTTCCTGCTCGACGAGCCGCAGTTCCACCGGGTCCTGGCCGGCTTCATCGAGGGCTCGGCCGAGCGCCTGGACTTTCTGGATACCGGCCGATGAGCGGGCCGTCCGCCATCCGCATCGATCTTCAATTGATCGCGGACATGATCGAGCCCGGTTCGCGGGTGCTCGACATCGGCTGCGAGGACGGAGTTCTGCTCGACTACCTGACCCAGTTCAAGCAGGTGGACGGGCGCGGCATCGAACTGTCCATGGAGGGTGTGCGGGCCTGCGTCGCGGCCGGGCTGTCGGTCATTCAGGGCGACGCCGACACCGACCTCGAGGCCTACCCGGACAACGCCTTCGACTACGCGATCCTCAGCCAGACCCTGCAAGCCACCCGGAGGCCGGACCACGTGCTGGCGCACCTGGTCCGCATCGGCCGGCATGCCATCGTCTCGGTGCCCAATTTCGGCCACTGGCGGGTCCGCCTCTATCTCGCCGCGCACGGCCGCATGCCGCGCAGCCGTCACTTGCCCTATTCGTGGTACGACACCCCGAACATTCACCTGTGCACGCTCAAGGACCTCGTCTACCTGTGCCGGAAGATGAACATCGCCATCGAGCGATCGGTGTCGGTCAATGGCTATGGGGTGCCGCACCGCATCGGCTCCAACCTGACCGTCGCCAACCTGTTCGGCGAGAACGCGGTGTTCCTGCTGACCCGGCGATGACCGCGCGCCATCGTCATCGGTTTGCCGCTTGATCTGGCGGCGCGTCCAGGCAGGATGAGCCCATGTCCGATTCCCGCGCCGCCGTTTCCGTCTTTCTGGTTTTCCTGCGTCTCGGCCTGACCTCGTTCGGCGGCCCGGTGGCGCACATCGGGTATTTCCGCGACGAGATCGTCGCCCGCCGGCGGTGGCTGAGCGAACGGGCCTATGCCGATCTGGTGGCCCTGTGCCAGTTCCTGCCCGGTCCGTCGAGCAGCCAGACCGGAATCGGAATCGGCCTGATGCGGGCCGGCCTGATGGGCGCCGCGGCCGCCTGGATCGGCTTTACCCTCCCCTCGGCCCTCGCCATGACCCTTCTCGGGCTGGGCGTGGCGAGCCATGGCGACACCATCGACGAGGGGCTGCTGCACGGCCTGAAGGTGGCGGCGGTGGCGGTGGTCGCGCAGGCCATCTGGGGCATGGCGCGCGGCCTGTGCCCCGATCCGCCGCGCGCCACCATCGCGGTGCTGGCGGCCCTTGGCGTGATCGCGGTACCGACGCCGCTCGGACAGGTGACGGTGATCGCGCTTGGCGGCCTGATCGGCTGGGCGGCGCTCAAGCCTGGCCAGGACCCCCAGGCCGGGGCCTTGGAAGTGCCCGTCGGGGCGCCCACGGCGGCCGTCGCCCTGATCCTGTTCGTGGGCCTTCTGATCGCCCTGCCGCTGCTCGCCGGCGTGCTCGACTCGCCGACCCTGGCCTTCGCCGACGCGTTCTACCGGTCGGGTGCCCTGGTGTTCGGGGGCGGCCACGTGGTGCTGCCGCTGCTGCAATCGCAGGTCGTCGACCCGGGCCTGGTCAGCCGCGAGACCTTCCTGGCCGGCTACGGCGCCGCGCAGGCGGTGCCCGGGCCATTGTTCACCGTCGCCGCGTTCCTCGGCGCCGCCGCCGATCCGGAACCCAACGGCTGGTCGGGCGCCCTGCTGGCCACCGGCGCGATCTTCGCGGCGGCCATGCTGCTGGTCATCGGCGTGCTCCCGGTCTGGGCGCGGCTGTCGCGCGTCCGGTCCGTGCGGCGGGCGCTGCTTGGCGTCAACGCGGCGGTGGTCGGCCTGCTGCTAGCCGCCTTCTACGACCCGGTGTGGACGGCGGCGATCCGAGGCACGGGCGATTTCGCCCTCGCCCTGGCCGCCCTGCTGCTGCTGGCCGCCTGGAAGGTGCCGCCCTGGCTGGTGGTGGTCCTGGCGGCGTTCGGCGGATGGGGGCTCGCGGGGCTCGACGGATTGTGGCTATGATGCGGGCCTGACCCCACCGCAGCATCGGACGGCCCCGCCCCATGAACGATTCCGCGCCCCGGCACGTCTATCTGGTCGATGGCTCCGGGTTCATCTTCCGCGCCTTTTTCGGCACCAAGGCCAGGATGACCCGCCCCGACGGCACCCCGACCAACGCCGTCTACTCGTTCACCCGCATGTTGATGAAGCTGATCGAGGACACCGACGCCGACCATCTGGCGGTGATCTTCGACAAGGCGCGGCGCACCTTTCGCAACGACATCTATCCCGACTACAAGGGTAACCGCCCGGATCCGCCCGAGGATCTGGTGCCGCAGTTCCCGATCATCCGCGAGGCGGTGACGGCGTTCAACGTCGCCTGCCTGGACCAGGATGGCTTCGAGGCCGACGACCTGATCGCCACCTACGCCCGAATGGCCCGCGAGAGGGGCGCCGACGTGACCATCGTGTCGTCGGACAAGGACCTGATGCAACTGGTCGACGACAAGGTGTCGCTGTGGGACGCCATGAAGAATCAGGTCATCGGCCCCGAACAGGTCAAGGAGAAATTCGGCGTCGGCCCCGATCGGGTGATCGACGTGCAGGCCCTGGCCGGGGATTCGTCGGACAACGTGCCCGGGATCGAGGGGATCGGCGTCAAGACGGCGGCCCAATTGATCCAGGACTATGGGGACCTGGACACGCTGCTGGCGCGGGCCTCCGAGATCAAGCAGCGGAAACGGCGCGAAAACCTGATCGAACAGGCCGACATGGCGCGCGTTTCACGGCAACTGGTAACCCTGTGCGACACCGTGCCGGTGGAGGTGCCACTGGACGATCTGAAGGTGCGCCGGCCGGACCCGCAACGCCTGCTCGCCTTCCTGGAGGCGCAGGACTTCAAGTCGCTGCTACCCAAGGTGGCGGGCGACCTGGCGGCCAACGGCGACCTGGACCGCGCGATGGAGGCGGAGGCGCTCGGCGCGGCGCGCGATTACGAACTGGTCACCGACCTCGACCGCCTGGACGCTTGGATCGCCGAGGCGACGCGGGCCGGCCAGGTGGCGGTCGACACCGAAACCACGGGGTTCGATCCGATGCGGGTCGATCTGGTCGGCGTGTCCCTGGCCACCCGGCCCGGCCGCGCCTGCTACATCCCGTTGTCCCACAAGGGAGTCGGCGATCAGAGCGACCTGTTCGGCGGTGGCTCCGAGGAGATCGAGGCGCCGGCGCAGGTCCCGATGACCGAGGCCCTGGCCCGCCTCAAGCCATTGCTGGAGGACCCCTCGGTTCTCAAGATCGGCCAGAACATCAAGTACGACATGCAGATCCTGGCCCGCCACGGCGTCGCGGTGACTCCCATCGACGACACCATGCTGCTGTCCTACGTCCTCGACGGCGGCCTGCATGGCCACGGGATGGACGAACTGGCCGACCTGCATCTGGGGCTGCGCACGATCAAGTTCGCCGACGTCGCCGGCAGCGGCAAGAAACGGATCACCTTCGACCGGGTGCCGCTGGACCAGGCGCTCGACTACGCGGCCGAGGACGCCGACGTCACCCTGCGCCTGCATCGGGTCCTGAAGCCGCGCCTGGTGGCGGAGCGCATGGTCACCGTCTACGAAACCCTGGAACGCCCTCTGTCCCCCATCCTGCGGCGCATGGAGGCGGCGGGCATCAAGGTGGACGCGGCGCTGCTGAAGGACCTGTCGTCCGATTTCGCGGCCCGGCTGGGCGATCTGGAACGGGAGATTCACGCGTTGGCGGAGCGCGAGTTCAACGTCGCCTCCCCCAAGCAGCTGGGCGAAATCCTGTTCGACGAAATGGGCCTGTCCGGCGGCAGGAAGGGCAAGACCGGCGCCTACGCGACCGGTGCACAGGTGCTGGAGGATCTGGCGGCGCAAGGCCACGACCTGCCGCGGAGGGTTCTGGACTGGCGCCAACTCGCCAAGCTCAAGAGCACCTACACCGACGCCCTGCTGCACCAGATCAACCCGCGCACCGGACGGGTGCACACCAGCTTCGCGCAGACCGGCGCGGCGACCGGCCGCCTCGCCTCGTCCGATCCCAATCTTCAGAACATCCCGGTCCGCACCGAGGAAGGTCGCAAACTACGCCGCGCCTTCGTGGCCGAGGCCGGGCACGTGCTGCTGTCGGCCGACTATTCACAGATCGAACTGCGCCTGCTGGCCCACGTGGCCGACGTGGAAACCCTCAAGCAGGCGTTCCGCGACGGGATCGACATCCACGCGCTGACCGCGTCGCAGGTTTTCGGCCTTCCGGTGGAGGGCATGGACCCGATGGTCCGCCGCCGCGCCAAGGCGATCAACTTCGGCATCATCTACGGCATTTCCGCGTTCGGCCTGGCCCGTCAGCTCGGCATCGAGCGCGGCGAGGCGGGACGCTACATCGCCGCCTATTTCGAGCGCTATCCGGGAATCAAGGAATACATGACGCGCACGACCGCCTTCGCGTCCGAGCACGGCCACGTCGCCACCGTGTTCGGACGCAAGGTGCACGTGCGCGGCCTCGGCGAGAAGAACCCCAACGCGCGCGGGTTCGCGGAGCGGGCGGCGATCAACGCGCCGATCCAGGGCGGCGCGGCCGACATCATCAAGCGGGCCATGATCCGCATTCCGGATGCCCTGGCCGACGCCGGACTTGGCGCCCGGATGTTGTTGCAGGTGCACGACGAACTGATCTTCGAGGTCCCCGAATCCGAACTGGAGGCCACCCGCCGACTGGTCCGCGGGGTCATGGAATCGGCGGCCGAACTCAGCGTGCCGCTGATCGTCGACGCCGGCGCCGGACCCACGTGGAACGATGCCCATTGAATTCCGGTTGCATCGACAGCAGCTATACATTAGTTGTATATAGGTGTGATTTGATTTCCCTCATGAGAAAAGCAACGAACATGTCGGAACTTCATCATATTCAATGGAACGCGCATCTGACGACCCAGGTTTCGACGCTCGACGATCAACACCAGGATCTGATCGAGATGGTCAACGACATCGTTGACAACCTGGCCCAATCGACGCGGGAAGAGACATCGCGCCGGCTCGACCTTTTCGCGCAGGCGACCAAGGCCCACTTCGACAAGGAAGAGGCGGTGATGCGCCAGATCAGCCACCCCAACTACGAGGCGCATCGGAACCTTCACGCGACGATGATCCGGGAATTCGAGGATTTCCGGCGCCTGTTCTGGCGCCGGACAAGCCAGGAAAGATTAGACGGGCTGTACGGGTTTCTGAAATACTGGCTGCTCCATCACATGGAGACCGACGATGTCGAGATCCGGCGATTCATCACGAGGAATGGGCTGCCGCATCCGACTTGACGCCGCTCCGTTCCCACGACCGGAGACCCCGCCGTGACCGGCCTCCCGACGCCCGACGACCCCGGTTCCCAGCATGCCGCCCGGATGGCCAAGAAGAAGGCCAACCGAGAAAGGATGATGTCGAAAAAGACCCTCCAGAAGGGTCTCGTGATCGTTCACACCGGACCCGGCAAGGGCAAGTCGTCGGCCGCCTTCGGAATGGTGCTGCGCTGCCTCGGCCACGGCATGAAGGCGGGCGTGGTGCAGTTCATCAAGGGCGCCTGGGACACCGCCGAGCGCCATGTCCTGGAAGACCTGGGCGGCGACCGCCTGACCTTCCGGGCGCTCGGCGAGGGGTTCACCTGGGAGACCCAGGACCGCGACCGCGACGTCGCCGCCGCCGCCCACGCCTGGCGGGTGGCGCGCGACCTGCTCGCCGATCCGGACCGCCGGATGGTGGTCCTCGACGAGATCAACGTCGCCCTGAAATACGGCATGCTGCCGCTCGACGAGGTGCTGGCGGTCCTCGCCGCGAGGCCCCCCGAGACCCACGTGGTCTGCACCGGACGCGGCGCCCCCGACGACCTGATCGAGGCGGCCGATCTGGTCACCGAGATGAAACTGGTCAAGCACCCGTTCAAACGGGGCATCAAGGCGCAGCCGGGGGTGGAATACTGACATGGCCGCCGCCCTGATGCTTCAGGGCACCGGGTCGGACGTCGGCAAGTCGCTCCTCGCCGCCGGCCTGTGCCGGGCCTGGACCCGGCGCGGCCTGAGGGTGCGTCCGTTCAAGCCGCAGAACATGTCCAACAACGCGGCGGTCACCGTGGACGGCGGCGAGATCGGCCGCGCCCAGGCGCTCCAGGCGCGGGCCTGCGGGGTGGCGCCGCACAGCCGCATGAACCCGGTGCTCCTGAAGCCGCAGACCGACGTGGGCGCGCAGGTGGTGGTGCGCGGCCGGGTGATCGGCAACGCCACGGCGCTTGATTACCAGACCCTCAAGACGCAATTGCTTCCCCAGGTTCTGGACGGTTTCCGGGAACTATCGTCGCAGGCCGATCTGGTGATCGTCGAGGGCGCGGGCAGCGCGGCGGAGGTCAATCTGCGGGCCGCCGACATCGCCAACATGGGGTTCGCCACCGCCGCCGGGGTGCCGGTGCTGCTGGTCGCCGACATCGACCGGGGCGGCGTGATCGCCGCGCTGGTCGGCACCCATGCCCTGCTGCCCGAGGACGAGCGGCGGCTGCTCGTCGGCTACGCGATCAACAAGTTTCGCGGAGACGTGTCGCTGTTCGAACCGGCCATCGAGGTCATCCACCGGCGCACCGGCCTCACCTGCGCCGGCGTCGTGACATTCCTCGACGAGGCGCGACGGCTGCCCATGGAGGACGCCATGGCGCTCGACAACCGGCCCCCGGACGCCGGCGGCCAACCGATCAGGGTGGCGGTGCCCCGGCTGTCGCGGATCGCCAACTTCGACGACCTGGACCCGTTGATCGCCGAACCGGACGTGACGGTGGACATCGTCGCGCCCGGCCGCGCCCTGCCCGGCGACGCCACGCTGGTGTTGCTGCCGGGCAGCAAGGCGACCCTGGCCGATCTTGCCGTGCTGCGCGCCGAGGGTTGGGATATCGACATCGCGGGGCACGTGAGGCGCGGTGGCCATGTGGTCGGCCTGTGCGGCGGCTATCAGATGCTGGGTCGGTGGGTTCGCGACCCGGACGGAGTCGAGGGACCGCCGGGCGAGATGCCGGGCCTCGGCCTGCTCGACCTGGAAACCACGATCGGCGGCACGAAGACCCTGTGCGCGGCGACCGGCGTCGATCTCGAAAGCGGAACCCGGATACGCGGCTACGAAATGCACATGGGCCGCACCGATGGCCCGGACAGGGCGCGGCCGTGGCTGCGACTCGACGATGGCCGCACGGACGGCGCGGTGACGCCGAACGGCCAGATCGCCGGATGCTACGTGCACGGGGTGTTCGCCTCGGACGCCTTCCGCCGCGCCTTCCTCGACCGGTTGCGCCCGGGGCGGGCGTCGGACCTGCGGTTCGAGGCCTCCGTCGATGCCGCGCTCGACCGTCTGGCCGATCACCTGGAGGCCTGCCTGGACCTCGACCGTTTGCTACAGGCCGCAGGCGGCGCGGGACGCCTGGCGGGCGGCGGTGACCCCTTTTAGGGAATAGGTATCGGTGGTCAGGGTGCCGCGCGACGACGTGCCCTTGACGACCATCTCCAGGCCGGCCCGCATGGCGCGCACCAGGCTTGCGTCGGTCCGGGCATCGCGCGCCCAGGCCGAATCATCGACCGTGAACAGGGTGAAGGTATCGTTGCCGATGGTCACCGTGACCTCGCTACGCGCCTTGTAGGTATAGCCGGCCAGCACCTGCACCACGTCGAAGGCATCCTCGCCCGGGCGCTGGCTGACCGATAGGCTGGTCGGGCCGCGCTGGGTGTAGTTGCCGGACGATTTCTCCGGCAGCGCGCCGATGTAACAGATCCTGGACGATCCGGTCCCGGCGACGAAAACACTCCACGCGCCATGGGTCGACAGGTGTTCGGGCTCCGCCGCCCAGGCGGCGGCCGGCAGCAGGCAGGTCAGGCAGGCGGCAAGAATTCTGGTCATGCGGCTCTCGGCGATTGCCAGGCGGTCGGGCGGTTTGCTTCATGTCTTAGCGCTAATATGTTACCAAGAACTGAAAGCGCAATGATCCAGACTCCGCCGTCGGAGGATTCATCGCTCATCCGCCCACCCCTCGGGGCAGCCGGCGGCCGTCGCGGCCGGCCTCGGGTCCGAGGACTCCCCGGCCCCTGATTGCGCCGTCTCCCTTGCGCGCGGCAAGCGGCCCCGATGGGGCGGGTTCAAGACACGAGGAAGGAGACAAGGCGATGCCGTTCCTGCGAATCTCGGTACCGGCCGGCAAGGGAGCCGAATTCAAGAAAACCGTGGGCGACGCCGTGCACGACGCGATGGTCGCGAGCATCCACGTTCCGGCCGACGACCGCTTTCAGGTGCTCTCCGAGCACCGCCCCGAGGAGTTGCTTTATGACCGCGGCTATCTCGGCGTCGATCGCTCCGACGCCTGCGTGTTCATCCACGTCACGATGAAACGCGGCAGAACGCCGGACCAGAAGAAGGCCTTCTATGCCGCGATCGCGCGCAATCTGCATGACCGGGCCGGATTGCGGAAACAGGATGTCATGGTGATCCTGTCCGAGAACGAGGTGATCGACTGGTCGTTCGGGAACGGCGAGGCGCAGCTTGCGGGGACGTGACACGGAATCCGAATCATCCATTCGGGATGGGTGTCGGTTCGACCCGGACGCGCGCTCGGCGCCTACTCCCGGACCACGGCCGGCGGCGCGGCGCGAAACTTGTCCAGGCGCGAGAACCGGCCGCCGTGGGCGTGCCGGGGCAGCGGCTCGACGGGACCGCCGGGACGCGACGGACGCGGCGCGAATCGCCGCGTGCTGAGCATCCGGTCGTACATCACGAGCCCCCCGGCGAGGCCCAGGTTGATACAGAAGCGGGTCGGAATCCTCAGCACGTGATCGCAGCGGGCCAGCATCGCCGGCGACAGGCTGGCCTTTTCCGGCCCCAGCACGTAGGCCGCGTTCGGCGGATGGTGAAAACTCGGAAGGTCGATCGCGTCGTCCAGCAACTCGATCCCGACCAGCGCGCAGCCTTCCGGCAGCAGCAGCGACCGCACGTCGGGGAACTCGTAGAACGGCAGATGCTTGTGCGCCTTGGAAGTGTCGCTATCGGCGGTAACCCGGCGGGAATAGGCGGCGGCCACGGTGAACACGAACGACGCCCCGAAGGCGTGCGCGGTCCGCATCAGGGCACCCAGATTGCGGGCCTTGCTGATTTCCTCGACGCCGATTCCGAAATATCCGCGCACATCCAGGTTCCTGTTTCCTCGTCGCCGAAAGCCCGCTATATCAAGCTCCCGCGACAGGAATCAAGCTCCGGAGTCAGTCCCATGCGCGCCGTCGTCTGCCGCGAGTTGGGTCCGTTCGACCAAGTTCTCGAATTGGGTGATCTGGACCCGCCACCGCTGCCCCCGTCCGGGGTGCGGATCGCGGTTGGCGCGGCGGGGATCAACTTCGCCGATACCCTGATCGTCCAGGGACGGTATCAGGTCCGCCCGACGCCGCCGTTCGTGCCCGGATTCGAGGTCGCCGGACGGGTCCTGGAGGTCGGCGCCGAGGCGACCGACTTCCGGCCCGGCGACCGGGTATTGGCCACGCTGTCGGGCGGCGGCGGATGGGCCGAGCAATGCGTGGCCCCGGCCGGACAGGTGCACCGGCTGCCGGACGGCATGAGCGAGATCCTTGGCGCGGCGCTGCCGATCGCCTACGGCACATCGCATTTCGCGCTGGTCGAACTGGCCCGCCTGAAGCCCGCCGAGACCCTTCTGGTCCATGGCGCGGCGGGCGGCGTCGGCCTGACCGCGGTCGAGATCGGGCGTCATCTGGAGGCCACCGTGATCGCCTCGGCCGGCGGCCCGGACAAGCTGGCGGTCGCGGCGTCGGCGGGGGCCGAGCACCTGATCGATTATCGGACCGAGGATATCCGCGAGGCCGTCAAGCGGATCACCGACGGACGCGGCGCCGACGTGGTTTACGACCCGGTGGGCGGGGCAACCTGGGAGGCCTCGCTACGCTGCGTTGCGCCCGGCGCGCGGATGCTGGTCATCGGTTTCGCGGCCGGCGAGATTCAGAGCATTCCGGCCAACATCCTGCTGGTCAAGAACGTCGCCGCGATCGGCCTCAACTGGACCGGGATGCAGCTTGTCGACCCGACCCGCGTCCACCAGTCGCTGGCCGAGGCGCTATCCTGGGTGGCCGCGGGTCGCCTGACGCCGCCGGCGCCCAGCACGTTCGAGCTGGAGTCGGCGGTGGAGGCCCTGGCCCTGCTGAAAAGCCGCAAGGCGAGCGGCAAGATCGTTCTCGGGATCTGACACGGATTCGTCGGCGGCGCTGTGCGGGGTGAACCGCAAGACGTCGGCGTATTTCTATCACCGGCTGCGGGAGATTATCGCCTATGAGATGGAGGCCGAGGCGGATGCCATCCTCGACGGCGAGATCGAGGTGGACGAGAGCTACTTCGGCGGCCGGCGCAGCAGGCCGAATATCAGGCCCGATGGTGGTTCTTGCAGACCACGCAACGCTTGGACGAGGGCTTGCGCGGTCCCATCGGCGGATCGCGGTAGCGCCACTTCATGACCGTCCGCCAGCTTCGCAAAGGCCGTCGCCGCAATGGCGACTCGATGCGGATCTCGAATTGATGATTCGGAATCCATGTCACTGAAGCAGCCGATCGAACTGGGCCAGCCTGGCCGGCCAGCTGAACCCGTCCACCACGAGGGACCGCGCCGCCGTCCCCAGGGACGCGGAGTCCGGGGAGTCGATCGCCGACACCACCGCCTCGGCGATCGACGCCGCGTCCTCGGCCACCAGGAGGTGCCGCCCGGGTTCGGCGTCGATCCCCTCCAGCCCCTGCGGCGTGGTCACCGTCGGCCGCTCCATCGCCATCGCCTCCAGAACCTTGTTCTGAACGCCCCGGGCGACCCGCATCGGGGCCACCGCGACCGCCGCGTGGGCCAGATAGGGACGCACGTCGGGAACCCGCCCGGTGACGATCACCCCGGGAAGCTCGGCCAGCTTGCGTACCGCCGGGGTCGGGCGGCCGCCGACCACGGCGAACAGGGCCTCCGGATGGCGGGCGCGAACGCCGGGCAGGCCGTCGTGGGCGAACCAGGTCACCGCGTCCACGTTTGGCCAGTAATCCATGGCGCCGGTAAACACCACGGCCGGCCCCCGGCCGCCGAACGGATCGTCGAACTCGGCGCGCGGCGAGAAATAATCGGCGTCGATCCCATTGCCGATGCCGAACGTGCGCTCGGCCGCCAAGGGGACCAGGCGGCGGAACAGCGCCGCCTCGGGCTCCGACACGAAAATGCTGGCGGCGGCGGTTTCGGCGACCCGGCGGTCGAAATCAAGCAGGGCCCGGCTTTCGCGGCGGTAGACCCGGCTCATGGGCCATCTCTGGGTTTCGGCGTATTGCCGCCACTTGTCCGAATCGACATCGACGAAGTCCATGACCAGTCGGGCGCCCCGTCGCGGCGCATCAAGGACATACTGGGCCATGGCCGAGGAATAGACGAACACCCGATCCGGCCGCGCCTCGGTCATCACCCGGTCGACCCAGGCCGCCATGCGCGCGTCCCGATACATCGGCAGGGTCAGCGCCTCGCCGCGCAGCGCCCCGGCCAGCAACGCGCCAAGCTTCTTCGTCTTCGATCCGAGGGGAAGAACCATGCAGTCGGCGCACATCCCGCGCAGCACCTCCAGATGCGCCCAGTCCTCGTCGTTGTCGATGAAGCAGCCCAGGTGGATCCGGTAGCGACCGCTCTCGGCCAGGTGGCGGAGGATGTGGAAGGATCGTATCTTGTCGCCCTTGTTCGGCGGATAGGGGATACGCTGGCTCAGAAACAGCAGTTCTTCCGCTTGTCGACCGGCCATGGCCCTCTCCAAACCGCCGTCAGACCCGCCAGAGGTCGATCCCCTCCGGGCAGTCCGCTGGATCGAGGACGGACTTGACGTCGATGACGAGCCCGCGCCCGTCCTTGAGCAGCCCCGCCACCATGTTCCAGCCACGGTCCCGGTAGGACCCGTGGGGCACCGCGAGGATCACCGCGTCGGCGGGCGCCAGGGACGCCTCCGGCACCAGGTCGAAATCGTATTCCTCCCGCACCTCCTCCGGGTCGGCCATCGCGTCCGTCACCTGAACGTCGAACCCGACCGATCGCAGTTCGCCGATGATATCCACCACGCGGGTGTTGCGGATGTCCGGCACCTCTTCCTTGAAGGTGACCCCGAGCACCGTCACCACCGCTCCGGCGCCCACTCCGGCACGCAGCAGGCGCTTGATGGTCACGTCGGCGATCCATGCGCCCATCCCGTCGTTGATGCGCCGCCCGGCCAGGATCACCTCCGGGATGTAGTCCAACGACTCGGCGCAGTAGGTCAGGTAGTAGGGATCGACTCCGATGCAGTGGCCGCCCACCAGACCGGGCGTGAAACGGAGAAAATTCCATTTCGTTCCGGCCGCGTCCAGGACCTCCTTGGTGTCTATTCCCAGGCGGTCGAAAATCACCGCCAGTTCGTTCATCAGCGCGATGTTGAGATCGCGCTGCGTGTTCTCGATGACCTTGGCCGCCTCCGCCGCCTTGATGCTGCCGGCCCGATAGACGCCCGCCGTGACCACGCTGCCATAGGTCTCGGCGACAATGTCCAGGGTCGCCCGATCCTGACCCGATACCACCTTGGTGATGGTCTCGAAGCGATGCTCCCGGTCGCCGGGATTGATGCGCTCCGGCGAGTAGCCCACCGTGAAATCGGGTCCGCAGCGCAGCCCGGATTCGGCCTCCAGAACCGGCACGCAGGCATCCTCGGTCACGCCCGGATAGACCGTCGATTCATAGACGACGATGTCGCCCGCCTTGAGCTGCCTTCCGATCGTCCGCGAGGCGGCGAGAACCGGGCGCAGGTCGGGCCGCTTGTCGACCGTGATCGGCGTCGGAACCGCCACGATATGGAAATCGGCGGCGCGCAGATCGGCCGGATCGCTGGTCAGGCGCAGGGCCGCCGCCCGCAGATCGGCGCCTTCCACCTCGCCGGTCGAGTCGTGCCCCGAGCGCAGTTCGGAGATCCGCGCCTCGTTGATGTCGAAGGCCACCACGTCGTTGCCGGCGCGCCCGAACGCCACGGCGACGGGAAGGCCCACATACCCCAGCCCGATCACGGAAACACGCCTGGAAACGCTCATCTACGCCCCTCCGTAATAGTCCTTGTACCATTCGACGAATCTGGCGACCCCGACCTCGATCGGGGTGTCCGGACGGTATCCCACGTCGGCCACCAGGTCGTCCACGCTGGCCCAGGTCGCGGCGACGTCGCCGGGCTGCATGGGCAGCATGTTCTTCCGCGCCTTGCGGCCGAGGTTCTCTTCCAGGACCTCGATGTACCGCATCAGGGGAACGGGGCGGTTGTTGCCGATATTGAACACGCGGAACGGCGCCGTGGCGCTACGCGCCGGGTCCGGCTCGTCGCCGCCCGCGTCGGGGGCCGCCGACGGGATGGTGTCGAGCACCCGGATGACGCCATCCACGATATCGTCGACGTAGGTGAAGTCCCGCTGCATCTGGCCGTGGTTGAAGACGTCGATCGGGCGTCCCTCGATGATCGCCCGAGTGAACAGGAACAGCGCCATGTCCGGTCGGCCCCAGGGACCGTAGACCGTGAAGAACCGCAGGCCGGTGCTGGGAATGTTGAACAGATGGCTGTAGGTATGGGCCATCAGTTCGTTGGCTTTCTTGCTGGCCGCGTACAGGCTGATCGGGTGGTCGACGCGGTCGTGCACGGTAAACGGCATGCGCGTGTTGGTTCCGTAGACCGAACTCGACGAGGCATAGACCAGATGCTCGACCTCGGCGGCCCGACAGCCTTCGAGGATGTTGCAGAAGCCGACGATATTGCTGTCCACGTAGGCGTGCGGATTTTCCAGGCTGTAGCGCACGCCGGCCTGGGCCGCCAGGTTGACGACCCGATCCGGGCGCTCCGCCGCGAACAGATCGGCCATGGCGGCGCGATCCTCCAGATCGATTCGCGCCAGCGTGAAGTTTGGATGCCCGGCGATCCGCGCCTCGCGCGCTTTCTTCAACGCGACATCGTAGTAGTCGCTCAGATTGTCGATGCCGACCACGGAATCGCCGCGCTCCAACAAGCGCATGGCGACGAAGTTGCCGATGAACCCGGCCGTCCCGGTGACGAGAACCTTCACGTGTCGCTGCCCCCCTGACGAAAGGTGGTCGCGGTCTCCGCGCGCCGGAAACCGTCCGTCGATGCGACCGGCAAGGTAGCCCAGCCAATCGGCGAGCGAAAGCCGGAATCTCCGGGTTCCCGGTGGTTTATCGAGCCCTCGCCACGGATTCGGTCCTAGGCGCGAATGTTGAGCGACTTGATCAGGCTGTAGAGGGTCGGCCGGCTGACACCGAGCAGCTTCGCCGCCGCCGAAACGTTATAGTCGTTCAATTGCAGGGAACGCACTATAAGGTTGTATTCGGCCTGTTCGCGCACCTCCTTCAGGGTCGGGAAGGTGGACAGGCCCTCTTCCTGCCCGGGTTCCAGGTTCAGGTCCTGCTCGGTGATCAGCTTGCCGTCGGCCAGGACCACCGCCCGCTTGACCCGGTTTTCGAGTTCCCGCACGTTGCCCGGCCATTGATAGGAGGCGATGGCGGCCAGGGCGCCGCTGGTGAATCCCTTGACGGGACGGTCCAACTCGCGGGCGAACTTGTCGAGAAAGAACTTGGCCAGGACCTCCTTGTCGCCGCTACGCTCGCGCAGGGCCGGCAGCCGCAGGTTCACCTCGTCGAGCCGGTAATAGAGGTCCTCGCGGAACCGGCCGTCGGCGATCAGGTCCTGCATCGGCTGGTTGGTGGCCGAAACAACGCGCACATCGACCTTGATCTCGGCCCGCCCGCCCAGTCGGTCGATCACTCGGTTTTGCAGGAACCGCAACAGCTTCGATTGCAAGTTCAAGGGCATGTCGCCGATCTCGTCGAGGAACAGCGTGCCTCCGTCGGCCTGCTCGATCTTGCCGATGGTCTGTTTGTGGGCGCCGGTGAAGGCCCCCTTCTCGTATCCGAACAGTTCGCTTTCCAGGAGGTTTTCCGGGATCGCCGCGCAGTTGATGGCCACATAGGGCTGCTTGGCGCGCGGGCTCATCTCGTGCAGGGCGCGCGCCACCAGATCCTTGCCGGTCCCGCTCTCGCCAAGGATCAGAACCGAGACGTCCGACGGCGCCAGCCGCTCGATCATCTGGCACGCCGCCAGCATCTCCTGGCTGGCGGCGATGATGCCCGACAGCGGCGCCGATTTGCGTTCCTCGGCGAACCGCTGGTTTTCCGCCTCCAATTCGTAAAGATGCAGGGCCCGCCGCATGATTAGGCGCAGCTCGTCGATATCGACCGGCTTGGGATAGAAGTCGTAGGCTCCAAGCCCCACCGCCTTCAGGGCGTTGTTGCGATCCTCGTTGCCGCTGGCGATGATGACCTTGGTCAGCGGCCGGAAGGTCAGGATTTCCTCAAGCGCCGTCAAGCCCTCGCTGGCCCCGTTGGGATCGGGCGGCAGCCCCAGGTCCAGGACGACGACCGACGGTTCCTCCTTGCGGATCGCCGCCAGGGCCTCCTTGCGGTTGCCGGCGACCAGAACGCCAAGATCCTCGTCGCTGGCCAGGGCCCAGCGCATCTGGCTGCGCAGGCCTTCATCATCCTCGACAATCAGGGCTTTGTGGTTTTTTGCCATGTCGACCCGGGATTCCCTGCTCCGCTTCTCGCCCGCCGGATCAGGACGCGGGCAAAACGATCTGCATTTTCGTGCCTTGGCCAGGCGACGTCACCACCTCGAGTCGACCGCCCATTTCGGTGATGATCTGGCGTGTCTGGAAGGCCCCCAGACCATACCCCGCATCCTTCGCCGTCTCCAAGGGCCGAAACAGCTTGTCGCGCACGAATTCCGGGTCCATGCCCTGCCCGTCGTCGGCCACCTCGACCACCTGGTCGGCGCCCGCCCTGCGCAGGCTGAGCGCCACCCGGCCGTTCTGACCGGCCGCCTCGATCGCGTTCTGGAGCAGGTGATTGAGCGCGCTCGAAAGCTTTTCGCCGTCGACCCGCCGGGTCGCCGTGCGGTCGACGGCGACGTTCAGGTCCGGTTTCTGCTTCCGCCAGTCGCGGGCGATGCGATCGACCACCTCGCCCACCGTCAACAGGGCGCCGGCGTCGACCGATGCGACGGCGGGTCCCCGTTCCGGCGCCGTCTCCGCGCCGCTCGCCTCGTCGGCGTTGACCGCCTTGAACTGGGCGAGCAGTTCCTTCATCCGGGCGACCGAGTTCTTGACCGTCAGCAGCATGTCCTTCTGGAATTCCGGGTCGTTGCCGAACTTCTCGGCGTTCTGCAGCATGAGGGACATCTGGCTGACCAGATTCTTGATATCGTGGACAATGAACGCCGACCGGCGGTTGAAGGCCTCCAGCCGCCGGGCGTCCGAGAGCACGAACAGCGCGTGTTCCTCGGCCAGGTAGCTGGCCGCCTGACGGCCGACCGTCTTCAACAGGTCGCGGGTTTCCCAGTCCAGGTGAACCCGGGTCCGTGGCTCGCCGAGGACCAGGAACGCCCAAAGCTGGTCGCGATGGAACAGCGGCAGGACGATTAGCGCGCGGGGATGGGTCAGCAGCCAGTCCGGCGGCGCCAGACCTTCGTAGCGATTCGGATCCCGACGATAGTCGGACAGATCGACCACCCATTCGGTATCCCTCAGATACCGGATCATCGGGGCATCGGCCGGCAGGCCGGGGAATGCCTCGCCGACCAGGGGTCCCGCCATGTGCCATTTGGCGGCCGGCAGAAATGCGCGATCCGCCTCGCGGTAGACCCAAAGACCGCTCGCCGTGCAATCCACCATGTCCGCCACGGCGCGCACGATCCGTTCGCTCAGGCTGCGTCCTTGCGGGTTCTCGGACACGGTCCGGGTAAACCGCAGCCAGATTTCCCGGTAGTCGTGGGTGTATCGAAAGAAATGCTTGCTGATCCAAACCCGGATATGGGACCGCACGGCGGTCGACGAGAACAACAGCACGGTGACGAGCAACGCGCCGATCAGGAACATGATCTGAAGGACCGGCCCCCAGGTCCGGTCGATCAGGATGATCAGATATCCGACCCCGGACATCAGAACCAGGTAGAGTCCCGATCCGATCAGGGCCGCCGAATGGAACACGATGCGGCGCGACAGGTGGAGTTCCAGCTCCCAGGCGCGCAATCGGCCGACCGAGATGCCGATCAACGGAACCACCAGGGCATCGACGAAACCGCGCGCCACGAACAGGTTCTCGTCGAGCCGCTGGAACAGGACGGCATCGGCGTACAGGAAGAAATCGTATCCGAACAGGGTGCCGAGGCCGAAGCAGAGGTGCTTGACGGTCCAGCGTCCTTCCTCGTCGGCGTTTCGAAACAGGTTTTCGACCAGCAGCAGCCCGAGAACGGCAAGCACCACCTGGGCGATCCGGACACTGAGCGCGAACTGATGCCGCATCTGCGGGAGCGCGTCCAGAATCAGCATGACGTCGAAGGCCAGAATGGGCGCCACCGCGGCAACGCCCACCGTGAAGAACACGGTCAGGGTGAATCGTTCGCCGCGCCGTTCGTGGCGGTTCAGCCTAAGAAGCTGGCCGAGGAAAAACAGCCATCCCAGATTGCGCAGACCCTCGATGGCGTGTGGCGGGAGGGCGGGCGACGCGGCCGACGACAGGGCCACGGAACCCGCCAGGGCGGCGGCCCACAGGGCGGTGATCAGGCAAGCGACGGCCAGCAGCCATTTGCGCCGCCAACTCGCCCGACTGACCGCGACGAGAAGCAGCAGGCCCAGGAACGCGACCGCGCAGAGCAGATAGCCGATGATCCCCATATCGGCGAAAACGGAACCGACTAGTGTGGTGGATTCGAGGTTCGCGACATTATTCGGGGCAAATTCCATGGCGAACCTCGAATCCAAAACCACACTAGAATCAGATTATTACCTAGTGTCCTTATCGAATCCGAAGTTCGAAAACGCCTGCCAAACAATGCTCCGAACTTCGGATTCGGGACACTAGCGGATCGGATCCAACGCTTGGTACCCAAGCTTTGGATCGGTCGATCCACTCAGCTATTGATCTGGTGGTTCGATTCAGCCAACGGATGGGACTCATCCGTTGGCATCGAACCACTAG
>JANQIL010000152.1 GCA_028282245.1 Magnetospira sp. | reverse complement strand
ACCACACTAGAATCAGATTATTACCTAGTGTCCTGATCGAATCCGAAGTTCGAAAACGCCTGCCAAATAATGCTCCGAACTTCGGATTCGGGACACTAGCCGAGAAGACGCCCGAAGGCCCGGATCGCCGCCGCCGGGCCGTCCGGATGGTCCCACACGCCGGACGACACGGCCAGGAAATCGGCCCCGGCATCGACCAGCGGGCCGGCGTTGTCCGGGAGGATGCCGCCGATCGCCACGCAGGGCACCACGGAAAGCTCCGACCACCAGGCGAGGATGTCGGGCGTCGTCCGCGCCTTCGGTTGCTTGGTCGGTGTGGGAAAAAACGCCCCGAACGCCACGTAGTCGGCCCCGGCCTCGGCGGCGGTCATCGCCAGGTGTCGCGAATCGTGGCAGGTCACCCCGACGATCGCCTCGTTTCCGACCATCTCGCGGGCCCTGGCGTAGGGGGCGTCCTCCTGGCCCACGTGCACCCCGTCGCATCCCGTCGCGGCGGCCAGATCGGGCCGATCGTTGAGCAGGACGGCCACGCCGCGATCCTGGGCGAGCGGACGCAAGATATCGCAGGCCCGCCGGATCGCGTCGTCGTCGGCGTCCTTGAGGCGCAGTTGCACGCAGGCCACGTCGCCGGCGTCCAGGGCCGCCGCCAGAACCGGCGCGAAGGTCCCCGGATCGAGGCGCGGCGGGGTGATCAGATAAAGGCGGCAGGGCGAGTCGGTCATTCGGCGGATGATAGCCGATCGATCCAGATGCGACAGGCGGATTCCGGATCGTCGGTTGCCGTCAGGTCGAGCATCGACGGCGCCCGGTCGATCAGCACCGCGCCGCTGGCCCGCGCGATGTCGCGCAGGCGGCCGAATACCTCCGGCGACGCGTTCAGGATCAGGCCGTCGATCCGGTGTCTGAGGGCGTTGAGGGCCAGTCCCGGAGCATCGCCGCAGTCGGCCAGAACGCGGAACGGGGCGCCGGGAACCGCCGTTTGCGCCGCGTCGAGCATTGCCCGAACGGCCATCGGGCCGAGCGTGGCGACCACGTCGGCCGGTACCACCAGGGTTACCGCGCGACCGCTGGCGCGGGCGGCGGCGAGGGCGGCCCGGCAGTGGTCGAGGCCGCGCACCGCGATGGCCGCCATCAGGCGCGGCGTGGGGTGGTCACGCCAAATCCGGCGGCGGTCACGCCGTCAACGCCCTACCGGCGCGTGGGCGGCCAGGAAGCCGAGGATCAGCATCTCGCTCTCGACGGCGTGTCGCCCGATGAGCAGACGGCGCCCGTGATCGCCGCCGGAAAACACCTTGATGTGCTTCCCGTCGGCCCCCGCCGCCTCGAATATTTCCCGGGATTCGGCGGCCGAGCTGTCGTCGCGCGCGGTCATCACCAGCAGCGGCGAGGTGATCGCCCGCGCCTCGGCGCGGGTCGGGCCGGCGAAGGTCTCGTTGTCCCAGTACGGGGCCATCAGGACCGCCGCCAAGACGGTTTCCTCGGCGGCCAGCTTGGCGGTCGCCATGGCGCCCATGCTGCCGCCGATCAGCACGACGTCGGTGGCGCCCGAGTTCCTGACGTATTGCAGCGCGGCGCGCAGGTCGACATCGGTTTTGCGGGGGTCCGGCGATCCTCCGGACCCACCGTGTCCTCGGAAATCGAACGTGAAGGCGCGGTAGCCCAGTTCGGCCAGGCGCCTGGCGAAAAACGCCCAGTCGTCCTGCGTGTCGGGCCGCATGTGGGACAGGATCACCGCCGGGTTGCCCGCCTCGCCATACCATGTGCCGGCCAGGGACAGGCCGTCCTCGGTCCCGAAGGTCACGGGTTCTGGGTCATCGGACGCCCGCGCGGTGTCGGACGTGATCGGCGTCACGGCCAGGATGAGGGCCATCAGGCCAGCCGACAGGACCGCCGGGCTACGCAGGAAAATCAGCGTTCGAAGCATGGCGGGCTCTCCGAATGAGGCGTCAAGAGAAAATTATACCCGAAAGACGGGCAAAACGGAACCATTCGTTCATGGCATGAGGTAGGAACGGAAAACGGGGCCGCAAGGCCCCGTTTTCATTCCAGGAGGCGGAAAAATAAGAGCAGGTGAACGCCTAGTGGATCGGTCGATCCACTAGGCTATTGATCTAGTGGTTGGATTCAGCCAACGGATGGAACTCATCCGTTGGCATCGATCCACTAAACTATTGATCTGGTGGTTCGATTCAGCCAACGGATGGGACTCATCCGTTGGCATCGAACCACTAGCTGGCGGCCACGTGCTCCACGAACCGCATCATGTTGCAGGTGTAGCCGTATTCGTTGTCGTACCAGGCCACCACCTTCACGAAGGTCGGGTCGAGCTGGATGCCGGCGTCGGCGTCGAAGATCGAGGAGGCCGAGCAGCCCCGGAAGTCGGTCGCCACCACCTTGTCCTCGGTGTACAGCAGGGTGCCCTGCATCGGACCGTCGGCGGCCGCCTTCATGGCCGCGCAGATGTCATCGTAGGACGCGCCCTTGTCCAACTCGACGGTCAGGTCGACCACCGAGACGTCGGAGGTCGGGATCCGGAACGCCATGCCGGTCAGCTTGCCATTGAGGTCGGGCAGCACCTTGCCCACCGCCTTGGCGGCGCCGGTCGACGACGGAATGATGTTCTCCAGGATGCCGCGACCGCCGCGCCAGTCCTTCTTGGACGGACCGTCGACCGTCTTCTGGGTCGCGGTGGCGGCGTGCACGGTGGTCATCAGGCCGCGCTTGAGGCCCCAGTTGTCGTGCAGAACCTTGGCCACCGGGGCCAGGCAGTTGGTGGTGCAGGAGGCGCCGGAAACGATGGCTTGGCCGTCGTAGGTGTCGTGGTTGACGCCATAGACGAACATCGGGGTGGCGTCCTTGGACGGCGCGCTCTGAACGACCTTGCGGGCGCCGGCGTCGATGTGCTTCTGGCAGGATTCGGTGGTCAGGAAGAAACCGGTGCACTCGACCACGATGTCGGCTCCGACGTCGCCCCACTTGAGGTTGGACGGATCGCTCTCGGCGGTCAGGCGAATGCTCTTGCCGTTGACGATCATGGTGTTGCCGTCGACCGAAATCTCGCCGGGGAAATTGCCGTGCACCGAATCATACTTGAGCATGTAGGCGAGGTAATCGGCGTCCAACAGGTCGTTGATGCCGACGATCTCGACGTCCTGGAAGTCCTTCGCAACGGCGCGGAAGACCATGCGGCCGATACGCCCAAAACCATTAATGCCAATACGAACCGCCATCGTTTCTCTCCATACCGCTGACAGGGGGGTTATTCCAAGCTTGGGCCTGAACATACATAGGACCCGAACGCGGCTGAACACCCGTTCGGCGAAACCCACCCACCCGCGCGGGTGGGTTGCGGGAATGCCCGCGTCTTCTTTCTCTCGGGCCGGAAGAGTCGCCCGAACGTGGCATCGGGTCAACCTGTTTTTGGCATGATCTCGACTCGCGTTCGGGGTACCACTCCGGTTGACGGCCAACGCCGGCAGGCCCTAATCTTGGCCGGCCGTCCGCGCCGGGGTGGCGTTCCGGCACACGGTGAACCGACGGCCCTGAAACGGAGCGCCCAGCCAGTGACATCGACCGAACGTCCGTCCGCCGATCGACTGGGACAGGCGAGGCAGCGTCTGGAGCGTGCTCTCGACCGACTGGACAGCGCGCTGGCGGAGCGCGCGGCGCACCCGCCGCCACCGCCGGTCGACACGGCGACGGAGGCCGAGTTGCATCGCCTGCGGGACGAAAACGACCGCCTGCGCGAGACGACGCATACCGTGGCGCGGCGACTGGAGTCGACGATCGGGCGCCTGAAATCGGTTCTGGAGGGCTGAGCGTATGGCGCAGGTCACGGTGGAAATCAACGGCCGCCGCTATCAGATCGCCTGCGACGACGGCCAGGAGGCGCACCTGACCCGGCTCGCCAATTACATTGACCGGCGGGTGGCCGAGCTGGTGGCGGCGGTCGGGCAGATCGGCGACGCGCGGCTGCTGGTGATGGTCAACCTGCTGATCGCCGACGAACTGTCCGACGCCTATTCCGAGCTGGAACACCTGCGCGGCGATGCGACGCCAACCGAACGACCGTCCGAAGAGGACCTCGCGTCCCGCATCGAGGCCCTGGCGCGGCGCGTGGAATCGGTTGCCCTCGGACTGGAAGAGGCCTAGATTCACAAGACGGACGGGCGCTGCGCGGTGCGTCAGGCGCGTTTATCCCTGGGGCCATAGGATCGTCTGGGGAGCTGTTCCTGCCGGGCTCCTGGGCTCGGTATCACGGCGCCCACCTGCTGAGGCAGGCCACAGAGGATCACCTGCCAACGGCCGAGGTGGCCCCGTCCGCTCCTGTTTGTCCCGCCATCCGGAATCCCTCCATGCCGGTTGCCGCGCCGTCGTCCGAGAAAGCCGCGTTGCGCGCCGAGGCCCGAGCCCGGCGCCGCGTCTTGGCGGCCGATCCCGTGGAGTCGGCCGAGTGCCTCGCCGATCGGGCGGTGGCGCGGGCGACCGACCTGGGACTCGTGGCGCCGGCCGTGGTCGCCGGTTACTGGCCGATGGGCGACGAGATCGATCCCCGGCCGCTGCTCGTCCGGTTGCATGCCGACGGCTTGCGTTGCGTCCTGCCGGCCCTCGCGGAGGCCGGCGCGCCCTTGCGATTCCGTGCCTGGGCGCCCGGCGATGTCGTGGTCGGGGGGCCGCACCGCACCCTGCAACCGGACGCGGCCCGACCGGCCCTGCGTCCCGACGTGGTATTGGTGCCGCTGCTCGCCTTCGACGGCGACGGGGTCCGGCTCGGCTGGGGCGGCGGATACTACGATCGCGGCCTGACGGCCCTGCGTGCCGCCGCGCCGGTGGTCGCGGTGGGCCTGGGGTTCGAGGGACAGCGGTTCGACCGGGTGCCGCGCGAGCCGCACGACGCGCCGCTCGACTGGGTGGTGACCGAGAGGTCGGTGCGGCGGACCACGATGGCGCGACCGGCGGGGGCGTCATGAGGCTGCTGTTCTGCGGCGACGTGGTGGGCAAGGCCGGACGCCGGGCGGCGCGACTCCACCTGCCGGGCCTGATCGAGCGCTTGAAACTGGATTTCGTGATCGTCAACGGCGAGAACGCGGCGCACGGGTTCGGCATCACGCGCGACATTTGCAACGACTTCTTCGCGCTTGGGGTCGATGTCATCACCACCGGCAATCATGTCTGGGACCAGCGCGAGATCGTCGGCCATATCGACGGCGAGCCGCGTCTGCTGCGGCCGCTCAACCTGCCCGAGGGCACGCCGGGGCGCGGCGCCGGGGTGTTCACGGCGCGCAACGGCGGCAAGGTGCTGGTGGTCCAGGTAATGGGGCGGCTGTTCATGGGACTGGTCGACGATCCATTCGCCGCCCTCAAGAGGGAGCTTTCGCGCCACCGCCTGGGGGCGACGGTGGCGGCGGTGGCGGTCGACATGCACGCCGAGGCGACCAGCGAGAAGATGGCGCTCGGCCATTTCGCCGACGGCCAGGTATCGCTGGTGGTCGGCAGCCATACCCACGTGCCGACCGCCGACGCCCAGATCCTGCCCGGCGGCACCGCCTATCAGGGCGACGCCGGGATGTGTGGCGATTACGATTCGGTGATCGGCATGCAAAAGGACGTGGCGGTGGCCCGGTTCCTGCGCAACACGCCGGTCGGGCGCCTGGAGCCGGCCGGCGAGGAGGCCACCTTCTGCGCCGTCTTCCTGGAAACCGATGACCGGACCGGCCTCGCGGCGCGAATCGAGCCGGTGCGACTTGGGGGGCGGCTGGCGGCGGTGGAGCCGCTGCCATGTCATGGAGGAAACCGCGATCAACCCTGAATTCCCGGTAGGGGGCGGGTAAAAACGGTATCTGGCATGGGAAATTCATTTTAGGCGAGCGTCGGGCCAGGAAGGGCGGGCAATCTATACCCTGCCCAGGGAGGTCAGCACGAAGTGCATCAGGGGGTCCCGCTCGGCCAGCCGCTCGACGCGCTTTTCCAGCAACCGGGCCGGCACCGCGTAGGCTTCCAGGTTGGTCAGCGCCTGCACGGTGGATTTGTAGCCCACCCGGCCGGTCAGCACCTCGCCGCCGATCAGGTTGTCCGGATTGATGGTTTCCACCGAGCGGTCCTTGTCGTCCTTGCCGTGCGCCCTCACCGCCAGGCCGTTGACTAGATAATACGCCCGGTTGCCCTTGGCGCCTTCCTCGAACATCGTCTCTCCCTGCCGGAAGGTGACGTATTTCAGGCCATGGCCATGCAGGACCGGAGGCAGGACCTCCGTCTCGTTCGGCGCCGCCGCCTCGCCCATTTCCTCGGCCCGCGCGGCGGTCAGCGTCGCCTCCGGATTTATCGCGCGTTCGTCCTTGAGGCGCGCCAGGGTGTCGGCCACCCGGTCGCGCAGCGTGTCGTCCAAGTCGACCGCGCGTGCCCGCTCGGCCAGTTCATCGAGCGCCGCGTTGAGGGCGGCGGTCCGCTTGGCGCCCGGCAAGGCGTCGGACAATCGAACGATTCTGTCGATTGTTTTGCCCAGCAGGTCCTCGATGGCGGGCCGTGTTTTGTCGGCCAGATCCGATCCGGCGAGACCGATCAGGAATCCGATCCTGGACAGCGGCACCGGAATATGATCGGCCACCCGGCGGGTCGCCTGTTCGGGCGTGCCGTGGTCCTGGTAGACGAGGCGTGCCCGCTGCACCACGGCGGCGGTCATGGACGTGCCGCCGCGTAGGCCGAGCGGCACCACCAGGCCGCGCAACAGGCCGACGAAGGCGTCGCCCTGACCTGTCGGGTTCTGGGTCAGCGGCTTGATGCCGCCCAGTTCGCGCCGCATCCGGTCAAGCAGCACCTGACGGCTGGCGGTCAGCCGGTGCCTGCCCAGGGCATCGTTGAGGGGGGTCAGGAACTCGGGCGCCGGTTTCGGCGCCTCGTGACGGCCGCGCGCCAGATCGCTCAGGGCGTGCAGGGCGGACGACAGATCCGGCTGGCGGCCAAGGATCTCCTTGATCGCCTCGGCGCCGTCCAGGATTTCGGCCAGCGCCTCGTCGATGAACGGCACCCCGGCCCGATTGGCGTCCACCGCCAGCAATTCAAGGGCGACCTCGATCTTGCCGGCCCAGCCGGCGGCGGTTCCCAGATGGTGCGCCAGGGCGCCACGGATCAAGAAATCGCGGTCGCTCGCCGAATCCTTGCCGGCCTTCGCGGCCACCGCCGGAAAACCGCCCTCGGCGAGCAGCTTGCCAAGGACCTCGGCGTCTCCGGCCGGCAACGCCCGGTCGCGGATCTGGATCACCGCGCGGTCGAGGGCGTCGAGGCACTCCACCTGCGGCCTGCCGGTCGTCGCGGCATGCAGCGTGGCCACCCGCGAAACCGCCTGGTTGACCAGCGTGTCCCTGCGCACCAGCACTTTGACGTGACCTTGAAGGTGCATGATTTCGAGTACCGTCAGGCATTCCCGATCCAAGTAGCGGCGGAACAGTTGTCCCATGGCGCGGCGGGCGGTGAAACGGTAGAAGTCGTCCAGATCGCTGCACGGAGGCGCCGTATCGATGGGTGCTATGGTGAGGGGCTTTTGCGCCCGCCTGGCGCAGGTTTTCTCGAACACAACGCGCTCGTGGCCCGTTCCATCCTCCTGCACGACCTTGACGGCGTCGTATTGCCGGCTGCTCAGCAAGGCCTCGGCTTTTTCGAGTGCCCTATCTTCTTTGTATTTGATGACATCGCCGACCGTCCATCGGCCCTCGTCCAAGGTATAGACGAGAAAGCTGGAATTCCGTTGTCGCATGGCCGCGCTATGCCGTCCTCCGCCCGCGTCGCGACCCATGATAACCCCATCGGGGAATCTGGGGAAGTATTGAAGACTTTGGTTTTCTTATATCTCTTCTGGATGCGATGGCGGCGTTTTCCGGTGGCTATTGGATATCGACCAGCGCGGTGGACAGCTTGGCGAGGGCGCGGGTGCGCGCCCAGGCGTTGCGCAGCCCCTCGGCGACGGCGAGGGCGCGGTCGAAGGTCTCGCGGGCCTCCGCCGGGTTGCCCTCGGTCATCCAGGCGTGGGCGATGCCGGCCAGCATCCAGATGCGGGCCAGACGGCCGCGGATATCGCGGCCGGCCGCCTCGGCGGCGGTGCGGGCGGCGGCCGCTCCGTCGCCGTTGCCCCGCCGTTCGAGGACCATGGTCAGCGACCACAGGGTTTCGGTCCGCAGCCTCGGATCGTCGATCCGCGTCGCCGCCGCCAGGATGGATTCGACGGGGAATGGCCGTGGCAGGCGCAGGATGTCGATCATGGATCGCGCCACCCGGGCGGCCGCGTAGGCGCGCGCATATGGGAAGTCGATGGCGTCGATGCCGGCGTCGGCGTGGCTGAGGGTGGCGGCGGCGGACGCCATGTCGCCGCTCCGGGCCTGCGCGACGGCAATCCGCGACAGCACGTCCGGCAGATAGCGGCGCGTCTCGATGGACGCGGCGGTGCGCATTGCCGCGTCAACCCGCCCGGCATCGGCCTGCGCGGTTGCGGCGGCGATCAGCACGCTGGCGTGGCGCTCGTCGTGGGGCATCCCGTCGAGCAATGCAAGGGCGTGCTCCGCGTTGCCGGCTTCGGCGTGCGCCGCCGCGACCAGGCGCAGGGCGGCATCGCGAAAGTCGCGGTTCTCCGGGCGCCGGGCAATCGATTCGGCCGTGTCCAGGTGGCGCCGGGCGGCCGTCGAATCGCCGTTGCGCATCCGGCCGACGGCCAGTTCGGCAAGCAACGCCACCCGCTGCTCGGGGTCGTTGATCTTGGCCAGGGCGGCCCGTGCCCGCGTGGCGGCGCGTGCCGATTTCGGTGCCGCGACGCGGGCGATGGCGACCAGGGTTTCCGCCTTGCGCCGGGGATCGGGGATGATCTCGGCCGCCGCCAATGCCTCGTCGAGACGCGCCGCTTCGGCGCGCGCCAGGGCGATGTCGCCGAGCGCCCGCATCACCAGACGCGGATCGCCGATCCGCCGCAGGGTCGCCATCGCCTCCGACGAAAGCCCCGCCTTGGCCTGCGCGACCAGCAGTTCGCCGAGCGCCCAGAACCGGCGCTCGTCGTCGGCCACCGCTTTCGAGCTTTCGGCCGCCTCGGCGAGAAGGCAGGCCGGGGTCGGGCTGCGAAAGCAGGGCGTCGGGTCGCGGGTCGGGTCGGCGGCTTCCGGCGTGCCGTTCGAATCATCAAGCAGGTGGCGGGTCGCCGGATTGGCCAGCAGGGCGGCCCGCGCCGATTCGATGTTGGCCGAGCGTGCCCGCCGGAGCCGGGTCAGCAGGCGGCGCACCTCGGCCGCCGTCTCGATGTGGCGGGCCAGGTCCTCGTCCAGCGCGCCGTCCGGCATGCCGGCGCGTCGGCGGTAGGCGGCCACGGCGGCTCGGGTGGCCGGCCCGTAGAGACCGTCGATCGGTCCGTCGTAGCTGCCTTCGTCGCCGAGCGCCTTCTGGATCCGGAGGACCAGCGGATCGGTGGCCAGCGTGCCCGGGACGGTGTCGCCCGGCTCGGGAACCGCCTCCAGGCGCGTCGCCGGGGCGGCATCGGACAGAACCAGCAGACCGAGCACGAGAAACGGTAGCAGGCGCACGACGGACACTCCTTCTGGCGGTGGTCGCGAAGTATAGCGCGCCGCGACCTGGACCTGGCAAGGCAACGGGGATAGGAAGGGGCGATGGCCGTTTACACCCAACTCGCCGCGACCGATCTGGAGATCCTGACCGACGCCTACGATATCGGGCGGGTGGTCGCTTGCGACGGCATCGCGGAGGGCACCGAAAACACCAACTACCTGCTGACCGCGACCGGCGGCCGCTTCGTGCTGACCCTGTTCGAGCGGCGCACCGACGCGGCGGATTTGCCGTTTTTCCTTGGTCTGATGGACCATCTGGCGGCGCGTGGCGTGCCCTGTCCGCGTCCCTTTCGGGGACGCGACGGCGCGGTGTGGCGGACCCTGGCCGGCCGTCCGGCGGCTCTGGTGAGCCGTCTCGACGGTGCCTGGCCGCGCCACCCGACGGCCGAGCAATGCCGGGCCGTGGGAACGGCGCTGGCCGATCTGCACGTGACCGCCGCCGGGTTCGGGCCGCGTCGGGCCAATACCCTGTCGGTGGATGCCTGGGGGCGCCTCGCCACCAAGACCCGGCCGATGGCGGACCGCCTGCAACCGGGGTTGGGCGCCGAGCTGATCGCCGAGGCGGCGTTCCTGGCCGCGCGCTGGCCGGCCGATTTGCCGCGCGGGACGATCCATGGGGATCTGTTTCCGGACAACGTGTTCTTCGATGGCGAGAGGCTGTCGGGCCTGATCGATTTCTATTTCGCCTGCGATGACCTGCTGGCCTACGACATCGCGGTATGCCTCAACGCCTGGTGCTTCGACCGCGCGCCCGCGCCCGATCGCGCGCGGGCGCGGGCCCTGATCGACGGCTACCGGTCCCGGCGCCGACTGACGGCGGCCGAGCGACGGGCGCTGCCGGTTCTGGCGCGCGCTGCCGCGCTGCGGTTCCTGCTGACCCGGCTGCTCGATCTGACGGAGACTCCGGCCGATGCCCTGGTGACTCCCAAGGACCCGCTGGAATGCCACGGCATCCTGGCGTTTCATCGCGTGCCGCGCGCCGCCGCCGATTACGGATTGGAGGATGGATGGTGAAAGAGTCCGACATGGTCGAGATCTTCACCGACGGCGCCTGTTCCGGCAACCCCGGGCCGGGCGGTTGGGGGGCCGTGCTGCGCTGGCGCGGCCACGAGAGGGAACTGAGCGGCGGCGCGGCCGAGACCACCAACAACCGCATGGAAATGATGGCGGCGATTGGTGCCTTGGAAACCCTTAAGCGGCCGGCCCGGGTGCGCCTGCACACCGACAGTACCTACCTGCGCGACGGGATGACCCGATGGCTCGCGACCTGGAAGGCCAACGGTTGGCGCACCTCGGCCAGGAAACCGGTCAAGAACCGCGATCTCTGGGAGCGCCTCGACGCCGCCCTGGTGCCGCATCAGGTGGATTGGTTGTGGGTCAAGGGGCATGCCGGCCATCCCGAAAACGAGCGGGCCGACGATCTGGCCCGGGCCGCCATCCGGCGGCCGGGCGACGTCGGCGCCCCTTGAATCCGGGGCCGGGCGCCGGGCTGTTTTTCCACGCAGCGATCCGTTGGCCCGTTGGATCGCGCGTGGTATTGTCCGCCTCTCGGCGCGAAGGGAGGCAGGGAACGAGGGTGTCCGAACGGCATGACAACGGAAATTCCGCAGCATCCGGCGCGAGGTCGCCCGACGCGACGGCAACCTTGCTTGCGCGCCTGCTGCGCGAGAACGTGGCGCCCTACAAGGCCTGGATCCTTTGGGCCGTGTTGTTCATGGCCCTGGTCGCCGTCTGCACGGCGCTCAGCGCGTGGCTGCTCGATCCGGTGATCACCTTTATATTCGATGAGAAGCGATCCGACCTGGTATGGCCGCTGGTCGGCGCGGTGTTCGCCGTGTTCGCCGTCAAGGGGGCGGCGAACTACCTGCAGAACCTGCTGATGTCCAGGGTTGGCCTGCGCATCATCGCCGACAATCAGAACCGCCTGTTCCGGCATCTGGCGCACATGGACCTGCCGTTCTTCCACGCCAACCCGACCGGCACCCTGGTCTCGCGGTTCACCGTCGACATCACCCAGATGCGGGTCGCGGTGTCGAACGGGCTGACCGCGCTGGGCAAGGATTTGCTGACCCTCGTGGCCCTGGTCGCGGTGATGTTTTACGAGGACTGGCAACTGGCCCTCATAGCCTTGGTCGCCTTCCCGACCGCGATCTATCCGATCGCCCGGCTCGGCAAGCGCATGCGCCGGGTGACCGCCAACAACCAGCAGGAGATGGGTCAGCTCACGACCACCCTGGAACAGGGCTTTCAGGGCATCCGGATGGTCAAGGCCTATGGAATGGAGTCCTACGAGGCGTCCAAGGTGGCGCGGCTCACCGAGCGTATCTACCAGTTGGCCTTGAAGGCGGCCAGCACGCGGGCGTTCTCCAGTCCGATCATGGAGACCCTGGGTGGCATCGCGGTGGCGGCGGTGATCGCCTACGCCGGGCACCGGGTGATTCATCAGGACATGCGCTCCGGTGCCCTGATCGCCTTCATCGCGGCGCTGCTGATGGCCTACGAGCCGATGAAGCGGCTGGCCAACCTGAACGCCTCGTTGCAGGAGGGCCTGGCCGGCGCGCAACGGATGTTCGCGCTGCTCGATCGGGCGCCGTCGATGGCCGAGGCGCCCGATGCGCGGCTGCTGCGGATCGATGGCGGCGGCGTGCGCCTGGACGGCGTGCACTTTTCCTATGATGGCGAGTATCCGGCGCTCGACGGTCTCGACCTGGAGGTGCCGGCCGGCGCCACGGTGGCCCTGGTCGGTCCGTCGGGAGCCGGCAAGTCGACGGTGCTCAACCTGATTCCCCGGTTCTACGATCCGGGGCGCGGAGCGGTGCGCATCGACGGCCAGGACGTTCGGGGCTGTACGCTCGCCTCGTTGCGTGGCGCCCTCGCCCTGGTCAGCCAGGACGTCACCCTGTTCGACGACACGGTGCGCGCCAACATCGCCTACGGGCGGTGGGACGCCACCCGGGACGAGATCGAGGAGGCGGCCCGCAACGCGGCGGCCCATGCGTTCATCGAGGCCCTGCCCGAGGGCTACGACACCATGGTCGGCGAACAGGGCGTGAAGTTGTCGGGCGGCCAGCGACAGCGCTTGGCGATCGCTCGGGCGATGCTTAAGAACGCGCCGATCCTGCTGCTCGACGAGGCGACTTCGGCGCTGGACACCGAATCCGAGCGCCAGGTGCAGGCGGCCCTGACCCGGCTGATGAAGGGGCGCACCACCCTGGTCATCGCGCACCGCCTGTCCACCGTGGTGGGGGCCGATCTGATCCATGTGATCGACCGTGGTCGGGTGGTGGAATCCGGAACCCACCACGCCTTGCTGGCTGGTCACGGCCTTTACGCCCGATTGCACGCCTTGCAGTTCGCCGACCGCGAGGAGGCCGTTCTGCCGTGCGCGTCTTGAAGCCGGTTCTGCGTAGCGGCGCGGTGCGAGCGGTGCTGTGTGGCGTCGGGACCCTGTACATCCGGCTGCTCTGGCGCAGTGGCCGCTGGGAGATTCGGGACGCCGGGGTCGCCGAACGGCTGGCCGCCGAGCAACGTCCGTTCATCGGCTGCTTCTGGCACGGCCGCATGTTGATGATGCCGTTCTCGTTGCGCGGCGGGCGCCACAGTCGACTCCATATGCTGATTTCCAGCCACCGGGACGGCCAGCTCATCGCGCGCACCGTGAAGGCGTTCGGAATCGGCTCCGTGACCGGCTCGACGCGCAAGGGCGGCGCGGCGGCGTTCCGCAGCATTCTTAGGCTGTTGCGCGACGACGAAAGCATCTGTTTCACCCCCGACGGCCCGCGCGGTCCGCGCATGCGGGTCAGTCCCGGGATTGTTCAGGCGGCGCGCTTGAGCGGCGCGCCGATCCTGCCGGTCAGCTATTCGGCCCGCCGGGCGCTGGTGATATCCCGCAGTTGGGACCGTTTTCTGGTGCCGTTGCCGTTCTCTCGCGGGCTGTTCCTCTGGGGGGCGCCGCTGGAGGTGCCGCGCGACGCCGATGACGCGACGCTGGAAGTCCTGCGCCGGCGGTTGGAAAACACCCTCAATGGATTGACCGCCGAGGCCGACCGGTTGTGTGGCCGCGATCCGATCGGACCGGCCCCGGAGACCGCGCGGTGAGGGAGGGCGCGCCGTGATGCTGGGCCTGTACCGTCTGGCGACCCTCCTGGCCGGTCCCCTGGTGCTGTGGCACCTGCGTCGGCGGCGGACGCGCGGCAAGGAGGACGTCGCGCGGTTCGCCGAGCGCGTCGGGACCGCCGGCCGGCCACGTCCGCCGGGGCCCTTGATCTGGCTGCACGCGGCGAGCGTCGGCGAATCGCTCTCGGTGCTGCCGCTCGTCGAGCGTCTGCTGGCGACCCGCCGCGACCTGCATGTGATGGTGACCACCGGAACCGTCACATCGGCGCGCCTGATGGCCGAACGGCTGCCCGAGCGCGCGTTTCATCAGTATGTTCCGGTCGATCGCGTGGCCTGGGTCGACCGCTTTCTCGACCATTGGCGGCCCGATCTGGCGCTATGGGCGGAATCCGAGCTGTGGCCCAACCTGGTGATGCGCGCGGCGGCCCGGGGGGTGCCTCTGGTGTTGGTCAACGGCCGCATGTCGGACCGTTCGTTTCGGCGCTGGCGGCTGCTTCCGAGCGACATCCGGCGGATCCTGGAGAGCTTCGACCTGTGCCTCGGGCAGAGCCCGGAGGATGCCCGCAGGCTGTCCGTGCTGGGCGCGCCAGCCACCGGTTGCCTGGGCAACCTCAAGTACGCCTCGCCGCCGCTGCCGGTCGACGCCGCCGAATGCGACCTGCTGTGGCGGGTGTTCGCCGAGCGGCCCCTGTGGCTGGCGGTCAGCACCCATCCGGGCGAGGAGGCGCTGATCGGTCGGGTGCACCGCGACCTGTCGCGTCTCGATTCCTGCCTGCTGACCGTCATCGTGCCGCGCCATCCGTCGCGCGGCGACGACATCGAGGCCGATCTGGACGATCTGGGTATCGGCATCGCGCGGCGGTCGCGCGGCGAGGTGCCGGACGGCGCGACCGGGGTCTATCTGGCCGACACCCTGGGCGAGACCGGTCTGTTCTTCCGGCTCTGCCCCATCGTTCTGGTCGGCAAGTCGCTGATCGGGCGCGGTGGCCAGAATCCCCTGGAGCCGGCCCGTTTCGGCTGCACGGTGCTGCACGGCCCGCACATGGACAATTTCGCCGCCGTGGCCCAGGATCTGGCGGCGGCCCAAGGCAGCGTCCTGGTCAACGGCGAGGCGGAGTTGCGCGCCGCGCTCGAACACCTGCTGCGCAGCCCGAACGAGGTGGCCCGCATGGGGATGGCGGCGCGTCAGGTGGCGGAGGGCAAGGCCGGGGTGCTGGACGCCCTGATGAATCGTCTCCAAGGCTATCTCGACGCCCTGCCGGGAGACGGCGGTGCGGGCGCCTGATTTCTGGAACCGGCCGCGGCCGACCCCGCTGGCCCGGACCCTGGCGCCGCTTGGCTGGCTGTTTGACGCGGCCGGCCGGCTGCGCCGCGCGGCGGTCCGCCCGCGACCCGCCGGGGTGCCGGTGATCTGCGTCGGCAATCTGACCCTGGGCGGGGCCGGCAAGACCCCGGTGGCGTTGTCCCTGGCCGACCGGCTGATCGCCGCCGGACGGCGACCGCACGTTCTGACGCGTGGCTATGGCGGTCGCCTCAGGGGCCCGGCGCGGGTGTGCCCGGCGACCCATGGCGCGGCGGACGTGGGCGACGAGGCGCTGCTGCTGGCCGCCGTCGCGCCGGTCTGGGTGGCGGCCGACCGGGTGGCCGGGGCGCGCGCCGCGACGGCGGCCGGGGCCGATCTGCTGATCCTCGACGACGGCTTCCAGAACCCAAGCCTGGCCAAGGATCTGTCGTTGGTGGTGATCGACTCCGGGGTGGGGTTCGGCAATCGACGGGTGTTTCCGTCCGGACCATTGCGCGAGACGGTGGGGCGCGGCCTGGCGCGCGCCGACGCGGTGGTTGTCCTGGGACCGCCGGAAGCGCCGCTCGTCGATCTGGACTCGTTCCGCCGCCCGGTGCTGCGCGCCGACCTGCGGCCGGATTCCGATGAGTCGGAGCGCCTGGCCGGCCGCCGGGTATTGGCGTTCGCCGGCATCGGCCGCCCGGAAAAATTCTTTCGAACCTTGCGCGACCTGGGGGCCGATCTCGCGGCGACCCGGGCGTTCGCCGACCACCATCCCTACTCGTGGAACGACCTCGATGATCTGCGGACGGCGGCGGCCGGCCTCGATGCGCGGCTTGCAACCACCGAAAAGGACTGGGTGCGGCTGCCGGAGCGGTGGCGCGCCGACATCGAGGTCTTGACAGTGCGCGTGGATTGGGGGAACGAAACGGCGCTCGACCGTTTGCTGGAGCCGTTGATCGATCCGCGATGACTTTCAAGCAGCATCTTGTCGATCCATTGCTGGCCGGTGTCGTGGCGACCGCTTGGTACGCCCTGCGGCAGATTCCGATGGACCTGTCGTCGGGCATGTGCGGAGCGGTGGCGCGCGTCGTCGGGCCGCTGCTGCCGGTGCATCGGCGGGCCGCCGCCAATCTGGCCCGCGCGCTGCCCGACGCGACGCCCGGCCAGCGTCGCGCCTGGCTGCGCGAGATGTGGGACAACCTGGGACGGCTGGCCGGCGAGCATCCGCACCTGGACCGACTGGACGTCCGGGGCGCCGATGTTGGCGGCCGGATCGAGGTGGTCGGCGCCGAGCATATCGACGCGGTGCGCGATAGCGGCCGACCGGGACTGTTCTTTTCGGGACACCTGGCCAATTGGGAGGTGATCTCCATCGTCGCGGCGCAGCGCGGCCTGGATGGGGATCAGGTCTACCGGGCGGCCAACAACCGGCACATGGAATGGCTCTATCGGCGCGGCCGGGCGGCGTTCGGCGGCCGCCTGATTCCCAAGGGGCCGAAGGGCGCGCGGATGCTGCTCGCGTCGCTGGGCGAGGGGCGCAGCATCGGCATGCTGGTCGACCAGAAGATGAACGACGGCATCGCGGTGCCGTTCTTCGGCCGCGACGCGATGACGGCGCCGGCCCTGGCCGAGCTGGCCCGCAAGTTCGATTGTCCGGTGATCCCGTCGCGCACCGAGCGGCTTGGCGGGGCGCGCTTTCGCTGCACCTTCCATCCGCCGATGGACCTGCCTCGGGGCGGCGACCGGCACGCCGACGTGGTGGCGGCGATGACCGAGGTCAACCGGGTGCTTGAAACCTGGATTCGCGAGCGGCCGGGACAATGGCTGTGGGTCCACAATCGCTGGCCCAGGACCTGAGGATGCCCTCGCGCCGAAACCGCGCGATCCGAATCGCCGACCGGCCGCTTTTTTTCGGGCTTTTTTCGCGCCGCGTGATGGCGGTCACATCGTCGGCCCGAGGGTTCGTTATACTTGCCCTCAGATCATGACGATCCCTCTTGCGAACTCTCTGACTGACCGGCCGCTGGCCGGTCTTTTTTTTCGATCCGGCGGCGCGCGGGCCGGCGAATCCGCCTTGCCGGGAGGACGGCCGAGGCGCTACCCATGGGCATGCTTCCGGTTCTTGAATCGCTGTTTCCTATTTTCGCGCTGATCGGCCTTGGTTTCGCGTTCAAGCACGGCGGCTGGGTCCCCGACGGGTTCTGGCCGGTGGTCGAGAAGCTGGTGTACTACCTGTTCTTTCCGGCCCTTCTGGTGCACCGGGTGGCGGGGTCCGATCTGATCGGGCTCGATGTCTGGCCGATATTCGCGGCGGTGTGGGCGACGATTCTGCTGTTCGCCGCCGGCGCGCTTCTGCTGCGCCGTCATCTGCCGGTGGACGGGCCGGGGTTCACCTCGGTTTTTCAGGGCGTGGTGCGGTTCAACACCTACGTCGCCCTGGCCGTGCCGACGGCTCTGTTCGGCGATCCGGGAACGATCATCGCGACCATGTGCGTGGCGTCAGGTATTCTATTGGTCAACGTGATCTGCGTGATGGTGCTGGTCGCGTTCGGGACCCGCGAAAACGCTCCGTCGGCGCGCGCGGTGGCCCTGTCGCTGATTCGGAATCCGCTCGTCCTGGCGATCGTCCTCGGTCTTCTGCTCAACGTCTCCGGGCTCGGTCTGCCGCCGCTGGTCGGGCCGTTCCTGGAGATCCTGTCGCGCGCCGCGTTGCCGATGGCACTGCTCGCCATCGGCGCCGGGTTGAACATCGCGGCGGCGCGGGCCGCCGGAGCGGTGGTCGGCGCGACCACCGCGGTCAAGCTGGTTCTGATGCCGGCGGTCATCTGGGGGATCGGGTCGGGACTCGGCATGGAGGGGCTGACCCTCGCCGTCACCGTGCTGTGGGGCGCCATGCCGGGGGCGCCCAATGCCTATATCCTGGCCCGCGCGCTGGGAGGCGACGACCGGATGATGGCGGGAATCATCACCATCACGACCCTGGCCGCCATGCTGACCCTGCCGGTGGTTATCCTGCTGCTCGGATAGTCGCCGCGCCAAGATGCACGACCGTTGCCGCGCCCGGACGGTGGCGGTATGCTCCCCGGCGATGAACGAATCCGATGCCACCCGGGTGTTCACCCACCGCCACCTGCTCGGGATCGAAGGCCTGACGCCGCCCGAGATTTCGCTCATTCTGGACCGTTCAGAGGTCTATGTGGCGCAGAACCGGCAGGCCAACAAGAAGCGCCAGTTGCTGGGCGGGCGTACCATCATCAATCTGTTTTTCGAGGAATCGACCCGCACCCGCACGTCGTTCGACGCCGCCGCGCAGCGTCTGGGGGCCGACGTCATCACCATGAACGTGGCGACCAGCAGCGTGAAGAAGGGCGAGACCCTGATCGACACCGCGATGACCCTGAACGCCATGCACCCGGACGTTCTGGTGGTTCGTCACAACCAGTCCGGCGCCGTCAAGCTGCTCAGCGAGAAGGTTCACAGCGCGGTGATCAACGCCGGGGACGGGGCCCACGAGCACCCCACCCAGGCGCTGCTCGACGCCCTCACCATCCGTCGCCGCAAGGGTCATCTGGACAACCTGATCGTCGCCATCTGCGGCGACATCACCCATTCGCGGGTCGCCCGCTCCAACATCCACCTGCTCAATACCATGGGCGCGCGGGTCCGCCTGATCGCTCCCAGGACGCTGATCCCGCGCGGCGCCGAGATGCTCGGCGCCGAGATCCACCACGACATGCGGCGGGGCCTGCGGGACTGCGACATCGTGATGATGCTGCGGCTCCAGAAGGAACGCATGCAGGCCAATTATTTTCCGAGCATCCGAGAGTATTTCCATTTCTTCGGGCTCGACTACGAGAAGCTGTCGGCCGCCAAGCCGGACGCCCTGATCATGCATCCGGGGCCGATGAACCGGGGTGTCGAGATCGATGCCGAGGTGGCCGACGACATTGGCCGTAGCGTGATCCGCGAGCAGGTGGAGATGGGAGTCGCGGTGCGCATGGCGGTGCTCGAAATTCTGTCCGCCAACCTGCCGCCGATCCGGGAGGGCCGCGCCTGATGTCGGTGACCGATACGCCGCCGCCGCCCACCGCCTACGTCAACGCCCGCCTGATCGACCCGGCGAGCGGCCTCGACGCCTCGGGAGCATTGCTCGCCGAGGGCGAGACCATCGTCGATTTCGGCCCCGGCCTGTTCGCCGCCGGGGTGCCGGACGGCATGCGGAGCGTCGATTGCGGGGGGCATGTTCTGTGTCCGGGATTGGTCGACATGCGGGTTCAGGTGCGCGAGCCCGGCGAGGAGCACAAGGGGACCCTGGCCTCGGCCGGCCAGGCGGCGGCGGCCGGCGGGGTGACCACCATGGTCTGCCTGCCCAACACCGTTCCGGTGATCGACGATATTTCCGTGGTCGAGTTCGTGGCCCGCCGGGCCCGCCTTCTGGGGCTCGCGAAGGTCTATCCCTACGGCGCCGTGACCAAGGGCCTGGAGGGCTCGGAGCTGGCCGAGATGGGACTGTTGGCGCAGTTCGGCGCGGTGGCCTTCACCGATGGCGTGAAAAGCATCGCCGACAGCGCCACCATGCGCCGCGCCCTGCAATACGCCGCCACCTTCGACCTGCTGATCGTCCAGCATCCGGAGGACCCGGGGCTGGCCGGCGAGGGAGTGGTCAACGCCAGCCCGATGGCGACCCGGCTCGGTCTGGTCGGCATTCCGCCGCAGGCCGAGGTGATCTTCGTCGAGCGCGACATCCGGCTGCTGGAGCTGACCGGCGGACGCCTGCACATCGCCCACGTAACCACCGCCGACGCCATCGACGCCATCCGCGCGGCCAAGGCGCGCGGCCTGCGCGTGACCTGCGACACCGCGCCGTTCTACTTCGCCCTCAACGAACTGGCGGTCGGCGATTACCGCACCTTCGCCAAGCTGTCGCCGCCGTTGCGCGGCGAGTCCGACCGCCAGGCGGTGATCGCCGGTTTGGCCGACGGCACCATCGACGTGATCGCCTCCGACCATGCGCCGGAGGACGAGGAATCGAAGCGCCTGCCGTTCGGCCAGGCGGCGTTCGGCGGGGTCGGCCTGGAAACCCTGCTGCCGATCTCGCTCGAACTGGAGCGCAACGGACAGCTGTCGATGATCGACCTGTTGCGCAAGCTGACCTCGGCCCCGGCCGATTTGCTGGGTCTGCCGGCCGGACGCCTGGAGAGGGGCGGCCCGGCCGACCTGCTGCTGTTCGATCCGGAGCGGCCGTGGCGGATCGACCGCGAGGACCTGTTGAGCAAATCCAAGAACACCCCGTTCGACAGCTATCTGACCCAGGGCCGCGCCCTGCGCACGGTGATCGACGGTCGCACGGTGTTCCAGCGTTAGGTGTTGCGGGGGAAACGGACATGAACGGCACCGGCTACCCGGACATCGCGATGATGCATCAGTTGGCGGCGTTGCTCGGCTATCTGGCCGGCTCGATTCCGTTCGGGCTGGTGATGGCGAGGCTGTTCGGGCTGGGCGACCTGCGGTCCGTCGGGTCGGGCAACATCGGGGCGACCAACGTGCTGCGCACCGGCAACAGGCTGGCCGCCTTCCTGACCCTGGTCCTGGATGCCGGCAAGGGGGCGTTGGTGGTGCTGGCGTTTCGTGTCGCGACGGCCGGCGACCCGGCGTCGGAGGACTATGCGCTGCTGGCCGGTCTGTTCGCGGTGATCGGGCATAATTTCCCGATCTGGCTGCGGTTCAGGGGCGGCAAGGGGGTGGCGACGACACTGGGAACGCTCGCCGCCTATGCCTGGCCGGTCGGGCTGGCGGCCGGCGCGACATGGCTCCTGGTCGCCGCCCTGTTCCGTTACTCGTCGCTGGCCGCCCTGGTGGCGTTGGCCGCGGCGCCGGCTTTCGCCGTCCTGTTCGCCGACTCCCGCGCGGCGGTTCTGGCCGCCCTCCTGGCCCTGCTCGCCATCGGCCGCCACCACGCCAACATCCGGCGCCTGCTGGCCGGGACCGAGTCCAGGATCGGCCAGAAGGCGGAATAGGCGCCGCAATGGCGGCCCGACACGGGTCCCGAAGGATGGTTCGGAGTCCGTGTCAGATCCCCTCGGTCGTCATCGCCAGGTCGGCGAGGTCTCCCATGATCGCCGAGAGATCGAAGTCCTTCGGCGTATAGACCCGCGCCACGCCGTCAGACTTCAGCCTCGCCGCGTCGTCGACCGGGATGATTCCGCCCACCACCACCGGCACGTGATCCATCTCGTTGGCCTTCAGCGCGCGCAGCGTTTCGGCGACCAGCGGCGCGTGGGACCCGGACAGGATCGACAGGCCGATCAGGTGAACCTGTTCCTCCAGCGCCGTCTCGGCGATCCGTTGCGGAGTCAGCCGGATGCCTTCGTAGACCACCTCCATGCCGACGTCGCGGGCCCGCACCGCGATCTGCTCGGCGCCGTTCGAATGGCCGTCCAGGCCCGGCTTGCCGACCAGAATCTTGAGTGGCCGGCCCAGCTTGGTCGCCGCCGCCCTGACCTTGTCGCGCACCGCCTCCAGGGCCTCGCCGGCCTGGGCTCCGGGGGCGGCCGACTTGGCGATCCCGGTCGGGGCGCGGTATTCGCCGAACACCTGGCGCAGGGCATCGCCCCATTCGCCGGTCGTCACCCCGGCGTGGGCGCAGTCGATCGAGGCGGCCACCACGTTGCGCCCCTCGGCGGCGCTCGCCTTCAGGGCCGCCAGGGCCGCCTCGGCCGCCGTGCCGTCGCGCGCCGCGCGCCACGCATCGAGGCGCGCGATCTGATCCGCCTCGGCCGCCGGATCGACCGCCATGATGCCGCCGTCGGCGCCAACGAGCGGGCTCGCCTCGCCGCCGGTGAAGCAGTTCACGCCGACCACCTTCTGGTCGCCGGATTCGATGGCGGCCACGCGGCGCGCGTTGGCCTGGACCAGGGCGTTCTTGAGGTAGCCGCTCTCCACCGCCGCGACCACGCCGCCCATGTCGTCGATGGCGGACATCTGCTGGCGGGCGGCGATCTTGAGGCGCTCCACCTGCTCGGCGATCTCGCGCGAGCCGTCGAAGATATCGCCGAATTCCAGCAAATCCGTCTCGTGGGCGACGATCTGCTGTAGGCGCAGGCTCCATTGCTGGTCCCACGGACGCGGCAGACCGAGGGCCTCGTTCCAGGCCGGCAGTTGCACGGCGCGCGCGCGCGCGCCCTTGGACAGCACCACGGCAAGCATCTCAAGGAGAATTCTGTAGACGTTGTTCTCCGGCTGCTGCTCGGTGAGGCCCAGCGAGTTGACCTGCACCCCATAGCGGAAGCGGCGGTATTTTTCCTCCTTCACCCCGTAGCGCTCGTGCACGATTTCGTCCCACAGCTCGGTGAACGCGCGCATCTTGCACAACTCGGTGACGAAGCGGATGCCGGCGTTGACGAAGAAGCTGATTCGCCCCACCGCCTGGGGGAAGTCGCGCTCCGGCACCTGTCCGGACTCGCGGATGGCGTCGAGCAGGGCGGTCGCCGTGGCCAGCGCGAAAGCCAGTTCCTGGACCGGCGTCGCGCCGGCCTCCTGAAGGTGATAGGAGCACACGTTGGTCGGGTTCCACTTGGGAACCTCGCGGTAGGTGAAGGCGATGACGTCGGTCATCAGCTTCATGGACGGGGTTGGCGGAAAGATGTAGGTGCCGCGCGAGAGGAACTCCTTGATCAGGTCGTTCTGCACCGTGCCGGCCAGATCCTTCCGCTCGGCGCCCTGACGCTCGGCGGCCGCGATGTAGAGCGCGAGCAGCCAGGGGGCCGGCGCGTTGATGGTCATCGATGTGTTCATCCTGGCCAGCGGGATGCCGTCGAACAGGGTTTCCATGTCGCCCAGATGGGAAATCGGCACCCCCACCTTGCCGACCTCGCCGCGCGCAAGGACATGGTCGGAATCGTATCCGGTCTGGGTCGGCAGGTCGAAGGCCACCGAAAGGCCGGTCTGGCCGCGCTCCAGATTTTTTCGGTACAGCGCGTTCGACGCGGCGGCCGAGCTGTGACCGGAGTAGGTTCGGATCAGCCACGGCCGGTCGCGCTCGCGCGGTGTCGCCCCGTAGTCGATTGCTGCATCTGCGAAATTCTTGTCCATGCCGGCCAGCTCCCTCGTGCCAAATTGGCAATCTCGTAATGTTGAAAGGTAACAAAATTACCAGTTGCCGTCTGATTTACCTCGAATCTATCATCTTGTGCATTGCGAAGAAACATGGAAGACTCTAAATAGGATATTGCAGCGCAACCAAAACCCCCAGCCGGGGGTTTAATCAACGCGCCATAGGCGAACGAAACACGCGAAAGGGAGAGCGACATGAGCGATGCCGCGGCAATGATGGACGCGACCGCCCAGCAGCCCAAGAAGGACCTCTACGAAATCGGTGAAATCCCGCCCCTCGGCCACGTGCCGAAAAAAATGTACGGTTGGGTCATCCGCCGCGAACGGCACGGCGAACCGGATACCGCCATGCAGGTGGAAGTCATCGACACCCCCGAACTGGACAGTCACGAGGTTTTGATCCTGGTGATGGCGGCCGGCGTCAACTACAACGGCGTGTGGGCCAGCCTCGGCGTGCCGATCTCGGTGTTCGACGTCCACAAGGACGATTACCACATCGCCGGATCCGATGCCTCGGGGATCGTCTGGGCGGTCGGAGCCAAGGTCAAGCGCTGGAAGGTGGGCGACGAGGTAGTGGTCCATTGCAACCAGGCCGACGGCGACGACGAGGAGTGCAACGGTGGTGACCCGATGTATTCGCCCAGCCAGCGGATCTGGGGCTACGAGACCCCGGACGGATCGTTCGCCCAGTTTACCCGGGTCCAGGCGCAGCAGGTCATGGCGCGCCCCAAGCACCTGACCTGGGAGGAAAGCGCCAGTTACACGCTGACCCTGGCGACCGCCTACCGGATGCTGTTCGGGCATCGTCCGCACACCCTGAAGCCCGGCCAGAACGTTCTGGTCTGGGGCGCCTCGGGCGGCCTCGGGTCGATGGCCATCCAGCTCATCTCGACCGCCGGCGCCAACGCCATCGGCGTGATCTCCGACGAATCCAAGCGTGATTTCGTGATGGGCCTCGGCGCCATGGGAGTCATCAACCGCAGGGACTTCAACTGCTGGGGCCGGCTGCCCGAGGTCAACGGGCCGGAGTTCGGCCCCTACATGAAGGAATGCCGCAAGTTCGGCAAGGCGATCTGGGACATCACCGGCAAGGGCGTCGACGTCGACATGGTGTTCGAGCATCCGGGGGAGTCCACCTTCCCGGTGTCGGTGTTCGTGGTCAAGCGCGGCGGCATGGTTGTGTTCTGCGCCGGCACCACCGGCTACAACCTGACCTTCGACGCCCGCTTCGCCTGGATGCGCCAGAAACGGGTCCAGGGCTCCCACTTCGCCAACCTGTTGCAGTCCAGCCAGGCCAACAATCTGGTGGTCGAGCGGCGCATCGATCCCTGCATGTCGGAGGTCTATCCGTGGGAGGAAATCCCGCAGGCCCACGTGACGATGCGCAAGAACCTGCATAAGCCGGGCAACATGGCGGTCCTGGTGCAGGCCGGCAAACCCGGCCGGCGCACCGTCGAGGATGTCATCGCGGACGTCTGAGACCGGACCTTGGCGACATTGGCCAATACGGTTAACGTAGGAATTTTTACGTTAACCGTATTTGGGCTCTAAACATGCAGAAATCCTGGGGATTTTACGGTCGTAACGCGGACCTTTCCGAGATCGACCGGATTCTGGACTCCGGACGATGGTTCTTCTGTGCGATCTCCGGGCGGCGTCGGATCGGCAAGACGACGCTGATCCACCAGGCTCTTCGCAAAAGGCCAGATTTGGATCGATTCTACGTTCAGATTCCCGATAGTGACGAGCGCGGTGTTGTCCAGGCCTTCCAGGATGCCTTCGAAGACCAGGCATCGGCGCGGGAGCTGGTCGAGATCTTTCAGGATGTCTTGACGTTCTCGGACCTTTCCGACGCGATCGAAACGCTAAGCCAGTTCGGCTGGGTCGTGATCATCGATGAGTTTCAGTATTTTCATCGACAGGCGCTTAGTCCGTTTACGTCCCTGCTGCAGGCGAAGGTCGACCGGCTGCGAGATACAGAGAAAGGCGGTATCTTCGTCCTTGGTTCCATCCATACCGAGTTGACGGCGGTTCTGGAGGATCGCTCGTCTCCATTGTTCAACCGCGTGACCCACCGGTTGCATCTCAATCATTGGGATTTCGAGACCCTGTTCGAGATGTTCGCCCGGCACGGCGTTATCAACTCCCATCACTGGTTGTTTCTCTGGGGTTTGTTCGAGGGCGTGCCGAAGTTTTATCGGGACGTTTTCGAGCGGGGATTGCTCGAAGGCGGCGACGATATCGCGGTCGCTCGCCGCGACACCCTTCGCGGACTTTTTTTCGAAGGTTCCAGTCCGTTGCGGGACGAGGCGACCAATTGGTTCTTAAGGGAGCTGCGGGGTCGCTACGACAGTATCCTGCAAATTCTCGCCCGTGCCGGAACCTGTTCGCACGCCCAGTTGAAGGCCGAGTACGACCGCGCGGGCTCGGGTGGCGAAAAGCAACTCGGGGGCTATCTCGCCGCCCTCATCGACCGCTACGGGATCGTCGAGAAACTGCATCCGGTTTTCGCAACGAAAGGCAGCCGGAAAGCTCGATACGTGATCACCGACAATTTCCTGTCCGCTTGGCTCAAGGCGATCGGGCGTAACGTCAGCATGGCGCGTGTCCAGCCGATCGAGCAACCCGCGGCGCGGGCGGACAAGGCACTGATGTCGCTGGAAGGCTTCGTATTCGAGAAGATGATCCGGCTGCTGCTGGAGGAATGCTCGCGCAAAGGCAAAGGAGATTTTTCGCTGACCGATCTTGTGCGCGGCTATTGGAACCGCGCGGACGGGTCGGATATCGAAATCGACATCGTGGCTCTGAACGAGGACGACCGGATCGTCCGGTTCGGGTCCTGCAAGCGGTCGGCCGATCAGTTCACCGGCGACAGCCTTGCTGCGTTCCAGGATCACGTCAATCGGTTCCTGCGTACCAAGGAAGGGCGCCGTCTGACGGGTTGGACGGCCGAGCAGGCCCTGTACTGCCCGGCGTTCGCGGACGATGATCGCCGGCGCCTGTGCCGTGACGGGCGCGTGCTCCGAGACCTGAACGATTTCAAGCAGATGCTCTATCCGAATTGAGACGATTGAGAGGGAGTGCCCCCATGCCCACCAAGGATCACATTCTCGTCGACCTGCTGCCGACCTGCGAGAAGGCGGTACGCACCGCCAAGGACGTTGGCGAGGCGGTGCGCCGTCACGTGGCCGAGATGGTCACCGGGCCGGACGGCCGACTCGACAACGCCGCCATGGAACGCGAGCAATATGCCTGCCACGGCTACGCCTGGCTCGCCACCTATGTGTCGGCCCTGGAACAGATCCTCGGCTGGGCGCAGCGTCTGGACGCGGCGGGGCGGTTCGGCGACCTGGAGAAGCTGATCCTGCAGGCCGCCTTCGCGGAGTATCTGCATCAACTCTACGGCGGCTTCCCGATGAGCCAGGGCGAGATGGTGCGGCCGGCCGATTTCGGCATCGAGGCCCGCGAGCGGTTCTCCCTGCAATGTCCGCACACCCACCTGCTGCGTGATCACGGTTTCACGGCGGCGGTCAAGAAGCGGATCGCCGACCTGATCGAGGATGGTCATTTCGGCAACCTGGGCCTGGACGACGAAACGCTCGACCTGGTGCGCGATCAGTTCCATCGCTTCGCGGAGGAGCAGGTGGTGCCGCAGGCCCACGAGTGGCACCTCAAGGATGAACTGATTCCCATCTCGGTCGTCGAGCAGATGGCCGAGCTTGGCGTGTTCGGCCTGACCATCCCCGAGGAATACGGCGGTCTCGGCATGGGCAAGACGGCGATGTGCGTGGTGACCGAGGAACTGTCGCGCGGCTACATCGGCGTCGGCTCGCTGGGCACCCGCTCGGAGATCGCGGCCGAGCTGATCCGTCTCGGCGGCACCGAGGACCAGAAACGGAAATACCTGCCGCTGCTGGCCTCCGGCGAGTTGCTGCCGACCGCCGTGTTCACCGAGCCCAACACCGGTTCCGATCTGGCCAGCCTGCGCACCCGCGCGGTGAGGGACGGCGACGTCTACCGGATCACCGGCAACAAGACCTGGATCACCCACGCCGCGCGCACCGACATGATGACCCTGCTCGCCCGCACCAATCCGGACGAGAAGGGCTACAAGGGCCTGTCCATGTTCCTGGCCGAGAAGCCGCGCGGCACCGACGCCGACCCGTTCCCGGCGCCCGGCATGAGCGGTGGCGAGATTCCGGTGCTCGGCTATCGCGGCATGAAGGAATACGAACTGGGATTCGACGGTTTCGAGGTGTCGGCCGATGGATTGCTGGGCAACCAGGAGGGACAGGGTTTCAAGCAGCTCATGGAGACCTTCGAATCGGCCCGCATCCAGACCGCGGCGCGTGCCGTCGGCGTCGCCCAATGCGCCATGGAACTGGGCCTGCGCTATGCCCTGGAGCGCCAGCAGTTCGGCAAGCCGCTGTATGCCTTCCCGCGCGTCCATGGAAAACTGGTCTGGATGGTCGTGGAGACCATGATCGCTCGTCAGCTCACCTATTTCGCGGCGCGCGAGAAGGATTCCGACCTGCGCTGCGACATCGAGGCCGGAATGGCCAAGCTGCTGGCCGCCCGCGTCGCCTGGTCGAACGCCGACAACGCGTTGCAGATTCATGGCGGCAACGGTTACGCGGAGGAGTATCCGATTTCCCGCGTCCTGTGCGACGCCCGCATCCTGAACATCTTCGAGGGGGCGGCGGAAATTCAGGCTCAGGTGGTGGCGCGGGGCCTGCTGGTCGGGCGATGAGCCGGCGGCGGGGTCAGGTGAAAATCCCCGCTCCGTCGTTTTCCATCCGTTTCACGATGTCGGCGACCGAGTCGTAGGTGTAGACCCGCATCCGAGGCAATCCCTCCGATTCCGAGGCTCCGGCCGCGCCGCGCATGAGGTAGGGCAGTTTTTCGCCGGCCTTGATGAACCACACCGACGGCTTGCCGAAGGCGATCGCAAGTCCCGCCTCGAACAGGATGCTGGACCCCGAGCGCTTCGGATAGATCAGCATGAGGCGGCGGCTTTCCTGAATTCTTCTGAAATTGCCGCGCAGGGCGATGTGTTCGGTGTTGAAGCCGTCGGGCGCCTCGATGTCGGTGCCGGCGTAGAACGTGGTCTCGAACCGGCAGAACTTGCGCAGGGCGTCCTTGACCCGAAGGATTTCATCCCGCTGCAGCTTGTAGGTGGCCTCGTCGGTGATGTCGGCCATCGGCGCCGACAGGAACACCTCGTAGCGCGGCGCCGGAGCCGTCGCCGCCTCGCCGGTCTTGGTCGGTCGGCCGAACACCAGCCGCAAGAGTTCGAGGGCGCCGGCGACCCCGATCAGAACGATGAACAGGGTGAAGGCGTGGTCGATGAGTTGGCGCTTCACCACCGGATCGTCCTGGGTCACCGCGATGCCAAGGAAGCCGGCCTCGAGGATCAGCGCCACCAGCGTAAAGAACCGCATCGAATGCGGAATCAGTTGGAGGATTTTCGCCCTCTGGCCGGCATTGCCATTGCCGTCATTGTTGGAATCGTGGTCGCCGCCCATGCGCCACCTCCCCTGGTTGCGAGCCGCCGAAGGTATCTTTGCACAGGCACCGGAAAGGGTGAAGCCGGGAAATCAGCCGCTTGGGGCGGCGGCGCGCCGCGCCATCAGGCCGGACAGCCCGTGCCGGACGGCATCGAACATCCCCGCGTCGTCGGACAGCGCCGCCACATGAATGACGGGCAGCGGATCGCGCCCCGAGAGGTCCTCGGCCTGGCGCAGCAGGAACGGCAGGTCGGCCCGGTTGCGTACCATGATCAGGGTCGGCTTGCGCAGGGCCAGCGCGTAACCGGTCTCGATCAGGACGCTGGACAGCACCTTGCGGGGATACAACAGTACGAACAGGTCGGCCGCCAGCAGGGCCCGCAGATCTGACTCCAGGGCGTTGTCGGGACCGTCGAACGCGGCGGTCGAGGCGACTGACGCCCCGGCGTAGTAGGCGTCGTCAAGGCCGAGATCGTCGACCAGCCGTTTCCGGAGGCCGAGGATCGCCTCGCGGCTGGCCTGGTATTCGGAGTCATCACCGAAGGCGCTCATCGGCGCCGCGATGAAGACGCGCCCGATACCCGCCCGGGCGAGATTGGCGGACAGGTCCCGGATGGGAAGAGCTGACTCCCCCGAGGTCGCCGAATGCGGCATGTGGGTATCCCTTGCTCGATGTCCCGACCCTCCGCGCGGCCCCGAGAGGGTGCTCCCACGGTATCCGCACGGACACCGCCACCGCAAGACACGGTTCAATGCATCGTGGGCAATACTGGCATGCCATACAATATGTATGAGTGTGGTTGTCCGCCCGCATGGCCGCGAGGGGGCCGGCCAATCACCGGCCCGAACTCGAATTCGATCGTGCCGGCAATCGCTTGCCGGACATGGCCGGCGGCTTGCCAGGTTGAGGCGAACCTGTTAGGTCTCGAAAACCCTGTGTTTCGGGACTTCGCGATGCCGTATTCGCCGCGCCGTCAGGTTACCGATCCCGCCGCCGGCCCAACCCTCCGCGACCGGCTGTACGGATCGTTCCCCTACCAGTGGACGCTGGGTCGACGGGCGCCGGCGTCCCTGGAGGCGCCGCCGGCCGATCCCTGGCCGCCCGAACCCGCGCGGGCGCGATCGATCGTCGAGACCGGCGTGTTGCCCATTCCGGGCGGCGGCGAGGTGCCGCTGGCCGATGGGCCGTGGCCGAGCGGCACGGACCAACTCAGCCTTGCCCTTCACTGTCACCGCTTCGGATGGCTGCGCGACCTGTGCGACGACGACGACCCGGCGGCCCGCGCCGCCGCGCGTCACATGATCGGCCGGTGGATCGCCCACCATGGCCGCTACGACCCGTTGCCCTGGCGGCCCGACGTCGGCGGTCCCCGGATCGCCCATTGGCTATATGCCCACGATCGCCTGAACACCGGCGCGGCGGCCGAGTTCGGCCCCGCGATAATGGCCTCGCTGATTCGTCAGGCGCGCCACCTGCGGCGCGTCGCGGCGCGCACCGCCGGGACACCCGGCGCCTTCGCGGCGGCGCTGGGCCTCGTCGCGGCGGGGCTCGCGCTGCCGCGAATGGGGCGCTGTCTGGATGCCGGACTGGCCCTGCTGGACCGGGAGGCGCAACGCCAAATCCTGCCGGATGGCGGCCACCCGGCGCGCAGCCCGGCCCTGCTGCTGGACGTGCTGCGGTCCCTGGTCGAGGCGCGCGCGGTGCTGACCGCCTCCCACGCGGAGGTGCCGGCGGCGGTCCTGAACGCCATCGATCGAATCGCGCCCGCCCTGCGCGGCCATCTGCTGGGCGACGGCACCCTGGCCCGTTTCAATGGCGGGACCGAGAGCCGGGCGTCCGACATCGCGGCCCTGCTCGACGCCGCCGGAGCGCGCGGCCGGGCGTTGTCCCATGCCCCGCACAGCGGTTTTCAGCGTCTGATCGCCGGGCGCACGGTGATCGTCGTGGAAGCCGGCCCGCCACCTCCGCCGGGCGCCGATTTCGCCGCCCACGCCGGGACCCTGTCGTTGGAAATGAGCGCCGGCCGCAACCGCCTGATCGTCAACTGCGGCGCCCACCCGCACCCGGAAAACCCTTGGAACCAGGCCCTGCGAGCCACCGCGGCCCACAGCACGCTGGTCGTCGACGACACCCATTCCTCGGAACTGCGCGATCCTGGCGGGATCGGCCGCCGGCGCCCGGACAATGTACCGAGTCAGCGCCATGAGCAGGACCGCAGCGTGCTCGTGGAATGCGCTCACGACGGTTACGAGGCGGCGTTCGGGCTGATTCACCGCCGCCGCCTCTACCTGGCCGGCGACGGCGGCGACCTGCGCGGCGAGGATGTGCTCGACGGGTTCGGCGGGCGTCGCTTCGCGGTCCGCTTCCATCTCCATCCGCGGGTTCAGGTGTCGATGGTCGAGGGCGGTCAGGCGGCGCTGCTCAAGCCGCCGTCTGGGGCCGGCTGGCGGTTTCAGGGCGACGGCGGCGCGGTCGGCCTGGAGGACAGCCTGTACATGGACGCGGACGGAGACAGCCACCGGTCGCGGCAACTCGTGATCGCCGGACCGCTGACCGGGCGGGGGGCGCGGATCAAATGGCGGCTGCACAAGCTGGGCGGCTGACTGCCCGGCGGCCGGCGGTCAAACCTTGCCGACCTCCTGTTCGTAACCGTCGATCAGGGCCCGGGTGATGGCGCCGGGGGTAAAGGTCAGGTCGTCGATCCGCCCGACCGGGGTCACCTCGGCCGCGGTGCCGGTCAGGAACACCTCGGTCGCGCCGGCCAGTTCCTCGGGCAGGATGGCGCGTTCCACCACCTCGATGCCGCGCGCTCGGGCCAGGGCGATGACGGTGCGCCGGGTGATGCCATCCAGGAAGCAGTCGGGGGTCGGCGTGTGCAGCCGGCCGTCGCCCATCGCCATGAATATGTTGGCTCCGGTCGCCTCGGCCACCTGTCCCCGGTAGTCGAGCATCAGGGCGTCGGTGAATCCCTCGGCCTCGGCGGCGTGTTTCGACAGGGTGCAGATCATGTAAAGCCCGGCCGCCTTCGATTGGGTCGGCGCGGTGTCCGGGGCTGGACGGCGCCAAGCCGAGGTCTTGAGATCGATTCCCTTTTCACGCAGTTCCGGCCTGAAGTAGGACGGCCACGGCCAAGTGGCGACGGCGACGTGAATCCTGGTGTGCTGGGCCGACACCGCCATCATCTCGCTGCCCCGCCAGGCGACCGGGCGCACGTAGCCGTCGATGATGCCGTTGGCCTTGCAGGTCTCGATGCAGGCGGCATCGATCTCCTCGGCCGAGTAGGGAATTTCGAACCCCAGAAGGCGCCCCGACTCGATCAGCCGCTCGCTGTGCTCGCGCAGCTTGAAGATCGTTCCGTTGTAGGAGCGCTCGCCCTCGAACACGCAGGACGCATAGTGCAAGCCGTGCGACAGGACATGTGGTCGGCAGTCGCGCCAGGGAACGAGGTCGCCATTATACCAGATCACGCCGTCACGATCATCGAAGGGAATCAAGTCCGCCATAAAACAATTGTCCGTCAATCAGGGGTGAGTCGAAAGGATGTTGCGGTGGTAGCATCGATCCGATAATGTGTCAACAACACTGACATAAACTGTCCGCCGACGGACCCGCTCGATGCCCGAACCGACCCCGCGCCCGCCCGACGACGAGCCCGAACTGCGGCGCGCCATGGAATTGCTGTTTTTCGCCTATCGGGACTTCACCGGCGAGGCGGACGCGATGTTGGCCGGCGACGGACTCGGCCGGGCCCATCACCGGGTGTTGTATTTCGTCGGCGCGCATCCGGGGATTCCGGTCGGCGAGCTGCTCGACATTCTCAAGATCACCAAGCAGAGCCTGGCCCGGGTGCTCGGGCACCTGCTGCGCGCCGGCTATGTGCGCCAGGTGGCCGGGGAATCCGATCGTCGGCAGCGGCGGCTCTACCTGACCCGTCGCGGCGCCGATCTCGAGGCCCGCCTCGCCGCCGCGCAGTGCGCGCGCATCCGGCGCGCCTACGCCGAGGCCGGGCCGGACGCGGCCGAGGGATTTCGCCGGGTGCTGCGGCGAATGATCGACCCGGACGATCGGCCGCGCGTCGATCGCGCGATGACGTAGGCAGCCCGGCGTCGGTTCGGCTATAGTCCACGCATGGACGACGAGGCGCCCCACATCCTGGTGGTCGACGACGACACGCGGCTGCGCGATCTGCTGAAGCGCTACCTGACCGAGCGCGGGTTCATGGTCACCACCGCGATCGATGCCGAGGATGCCCGGCGCCGGCTGGCCGCGCTGGCCTTCGACCTGATGGTGCTCGACGTGATGATGCCGGGCGAGAGCGGCCTCGACCTGGTGGCCGACCTGCGGCGCGGCAGCGACGTGCCGGTGCTGCTGCTGACCGCGATGAGCGAGCCGGAGGACCGTATCGCCGGCCTGGAGGCGGGGGCCGACGACTACCTTCCCAAGCCGTTCGAGCCGCGCGAACTGCTGCTGCGCATCCGCAGCATCCTGCGCCGCGCGACGCCGCGCGACGCCGCCGCCATGGCGCCGATCAGCCTGGGCCTGTGCCGCTTCGACGTCGAGCGCGAGGAGTTGACCGGCGCCGACGGCCGGGCGATCCGCCTGACCTCGTTCGAATCGATGCTGCTGCGCATCCTGGCCGAGCACGCCGGCGAGGTGCTCGGCCGCGAGGACCTGACCCGCCTGACCGGGGCCGGCGGCGGCGAGCGCAGCGTCGACGTGCAGGTCACCCGGCTGCGCCGCAAGATCGAGCCCGATCCCCGGGCGCCGCGCTACCTTCAGACCGTGCGCGGCCAGGGCTACGTGCTCAGGCCGGACGGATGACCAGCCTCAAGCGGTTCCTGCCGCGCAGTCTGCTCGGGCGGTCGCTGATGATCATCGTCACGCCGATCGTCCTGGTGCAGGCCGTGTCGGCGTTCATCTTTTTCGACGCCCACTGGGAAACGGTGACCCTGCGCATGGCGCGCGGCGTGGCCGGCGATATCGCGGCGGTGGTCCGCCTGATGGACATGAACGACGATCCCGCCCAATGGCGCAACATCCTGTTGGCGGCCGAGGACCACATGCAGCTCGAAATCAGCCTGCTCGAAGGCGAGATCCTGATCAACGCGCCGCCATCGCCGATTCCGAGCATCCTCGAACGCACGTTGCGGCGGGCTTTGCGCGAATACGTGCGCCGGCCGACCGAGATCGACCTGCGCAGCCTCGACCGCCACGTGGTCATCAAGGTTCAACTGCCGGACGCGGTGCTGCGGGTGGTGGCGCCGCGCAAGCGGCTGTTCAGCTCCACCGCCTATGTGTTCATCCTGTGGTCGGTTGGTTTGTCGCTGCTGCTGTTCGGCGTGGCGGTCATCTTCATGCGCAATCAGGTGCGGCCGATCCGCCGCCTGGCCCATGCCGCCCACGCCTTCGGCAAGGGCCGCGACGTGCCGCGATTCAAGCCCGAGGGGGCACGCGAGGTGCGTCAGGCGGCGGCCGCCTTCATTCTGATGCGCGACCGCCTGCAACGCCAGATCGCCCAGCGCACCGACATGCTGGCCGGGGTGTCCCACGACCTGCGCACGCCGCTGACCCGAATGCGCCTGCAACTCGCCATGCTGGGCGACGGCGAGGGCATTCGCGAACTCGAGGACGACGTCAGCGAAATGGAATACATGCTCGAAGGCTATCTTGCCTTCGCGCGCGGCGAGGGCCGCGAGGCGCCGCTGGCGACCGATCTCGGGGCCCTGCTACGCGACGTGGTGGGGCGGGCGCGGCGCAACGGCGCCGCCGTGGATCTTCATGTCGAGGAGGCGATCGCCCTGCCGCTACGCCCCCACGCCTTCCGCCGCTGTCTGACCAACCTGATCGTCAACGCGGCCCGCTACGGCAAGAACGTCTTCGTCCGCGCCGGGCGGCGCGGGCGGACGGTGGAAATCCTGGTCGACGACGACGGCCCCGGCATTCCGGACGACAAGCGCGATGAGGTGCTCAAGCCCTTCATGCGCCTCGACCGCTCCCGCAACCCGGGGACCGGCGGAATCGGACTCGGCCTGACCATCGCGGTCGACGTGGTGCGGGCGCACGGCGGCGATCTGCAACTTCTGGACTCGCCGCACGGCGGCCTGCGGGTACGGCTCCGACTGCCGATGTAAACCCCGCCGAGGGCCGCGCGGCGCCCTGGCCGTTATGCCGCCAGCTTGTCCATCTCGCGCAGCAGGCTGTCGCCCATGGTGGTGCAGGACACCCGCGCCATGCCGTCCTGCATGATGTCGGCGGTGCGGATTCCCGATTGGAGCAGGTTGTTCGCCGCCTGCTCGATCAGGTCGGCGTCCGCGCCAAGGCCGAACGAGTAGCGTAGCAGCATGGAGAAGCTGAGAATGGTCGCCAGCGGGTTGGCGACGTCGCGGCCGGCGATGTCGGGCGCCGAGCCGTGCACCGGTTCGTACATCGCCCGCCGTCGACCGCCGCCGTCGACCGCTCCCAGGCTGGCCGACGGCAGCATGCCCAGCGAGCCGGTGAGCATGGCCGCGCAGTCGGACAGCAGGTCGCCGAACAGGTTGTCGGTCAGGATCACGTCGAACTGTTTGGGCCGGCGGACCAACTGCATGGCGCAGTTGTCGGCATACATGTGCTCCAGGGTCACGTCGGCGTAGGTTTCGCCGTGCAGGCGGGTGACCTCCCGGCGCCAGAAGATGCCGCTTTCCATCACGTTGGATTTCTCAACGGAATGGACCTTGTTGCCGCGCTTGCGGGCCAGTTCGAAGGCGACCTCGGCCACCCGCTCGATTTCCGGATGGGTATAGGTCTGGTTGTCGAAGCCGCGCCGGGTGCCGTCGGGCAGGGTGTCGATGCCGCGTGGTTGGCCGAAATAGACCCCGCCGGTGAGTTCGCGCACGATCATGATATCGAGTCCGGAGACGATCTCCGGTTTCAGGGTGGAGGCACCGACCAGGGGCGCGAAGACCATCGCCGGACGCAGGTTGGCGAACAGGTCCATTTCCTTGCGCAACCGCAAAAGGCCGGCTTCCGGGCGGTGCTCGCGGGCCACGCCGTCCCACTGCGGACCACCCACGGCGCCGAGCAGCACCGCGTCGGCGTCGAGCGCCGCCTGCATGGTGGCGTCGGAAATCGCGGCACCGTGCGCGTCATAGGCGGCGCCGCCAACCAGGTCTTCCCGGACGTCGAACGACACTCCCCTTCGGCGGTCCATCCAGTCGACGACCTTGCGCACCTGGGCCATCACTTCCGGTCCGATGCCGTCGCCCGGCAGAACGAGAAGGGTCTTGTTGGCGCTCATCGCAGAATCCTTATTCTTCCGAGGAAGGCACCCTGATAACCGATCACATCGCGACGGTCCAGAGGAAGCATCCGGCATCGCCGGGCCGCGGACAAGCAAAAGGCCCGCGGGCATGGGCCGCGGGCGGGATATGGGAGCGTATCGGAAAGCGACCGGGCTATTCGAGACGGGCGCGCACGTCGGCCATCAGATCTTCCACATCCTCGCGGCACAGGCCGTCGCTGGTCAGCAGGGCGCGCATGACCGAATCATCCAGCAGGTCATCGAGGTGTGGTTCCTCGAAATGAACACGGGACTTGCGCCCCGAACGGTCGAAACTTATCCCGCTCTTATGTTGATGCATGCCTTCCTCCCAAATCGCCTGGCGCGGCTTGTCACCGTCGTTGCAAGGGCCGTATCGGTGTTCTTAATAATTCTTAATCGTTGCGGAATGGGCCCTCGTTTCGTTGGTAAAACAGCATACCATCGTTACGGTTGAATTATCCAGGCGACAGATATTCCTATCACGGAACTGTTGCAAAATTAAGGCAGCCTCATGTGTTTCGCTTTCTGGAAACATCTGTTACGGAATTTTTTCACAGCCTGTCCAGGTCCCGTGACGTTCTCTCCAGGCGCAGCCGCAAGGCGTTGAGTTTGATGAATCCCTCGGCGTCGCGCTGGTCGTAGGCGCCATCATCCGATTCGAAGGTGGCAATTTTTTCGGAGTACAGGCTGTTGGGGGACTGGCGGCCGGTAATGATCACGTTCCCCTTGTAGAGTTTCAGGCGCACCGTGCCGGCGACCCTCCGGCTCGCCCGATCGATCGCCGCCTGCAACATCTCGCGTTCCGGGGCGAACCAGAAACCGTTGTAGATCAACTCGGCGTAGCGCGGCATCAATTCGTCCTTGAGGTGCATGGCGCCACGGTCCAGGGTCAGGCCCTCCATCGCCCGTCGGGCATGGAACAGAACGGTGCCGCCCGGCGTCTCGTAGACGCCGCGCGACTTCATGCCGACGAAGCGGTTCTCCACGATGTCGACGCAGCCGACCCCATTGGCGCCGCCCAGTTCGTTCAGCCGCTCCAGAAGGGCGGCCGGCGAAAGGGCCTCTCCGTTCACCGCCACCGGATCGCCGGCCTCGAAATCGATGGTGATCTCGGTCGGAACGTCGGGGGCGTCCATGGGGGTGACCATGCGGCTGAGGATCAGGCCGTAGTCCGGCTCGTCCCAGGGGTCTTCGAGGATCTTGCCCTCCGAGGACACGTGCAGAAGGTTGGCGTCCTGCGAGAACGGCGCCTCGCCCTTCTTGTCCTTGGGCACCGGGATCTGGTGGCGCTCGGCGTATTCGATCAGCTTCGAGCGCGAGGTGAGGTCCCATTCCCGCCACGGCGCGATCACCTTGATGTCCGGTTTGAGCGCGTAGTAGCCGATTTCGAACCGCACCTGGTCGTTGCCCTTGCCGGTCGCCCCGTGGGCCACCGCGTCGGCGCCCACCTGTTCGGCGATCTCGATCTGCCGCTTGGCGATCAACGGCCGGGCAATCGAGGTGCCCAGTAGATAGGTGCCCTCGTAAAGGGCGTTGGCGCGGAACATCGGGAACACATAGTCGCGCACGAACTCCTCGCGCAGATCGTCGACGAAGATCTCCTTGATCCCCATCATCTCGGCCTTGCGGCGCGCCGGTTCCAGTTCCTCGCCCTGGCCCAGGTCGGCGGTGAAGGTCACGATCTCGCAGCCATAGGCGTCCTGTAGCCAGCGCAGGATGATCGAGGTGTCGAGGCCGCCGGAATAGGCCAGCACGACCTTCTTGACGTCGCCACTCATGTGTCGGGCTCCTGTTGCTTGGTCTTTGGGGGGGCGAAAAGACGGACAAGCGGACCCTCGGGGCCGAAGGTCACGCCGATTCCGCGCCGGTCGAAAACATAGCGCTTGAGAAGGATCGGTGCCACGATTCCGATCCAGGCTCCGATGATCACGTCGGAGAGGTAATGCACGCTGGTCGCCACCCGCGACAGGGCGATCAGCACCGCCGTCGCGATCCACAGATGATCGAACCGGGGCAGCACGAGGACCAGTCCCACCGCCAGCGCGAAGATCGCTTGGCTGTGCCCGGACGGGAACGAATTCAGGTACGGGTCGAAGGCCAGAAAGTTGAATCCCTCGGTGCCGTCGGCGAACAGGTCGCGTGGCCGGTGGCGGCCGGTCAGCAGCTTGAGCAGGTTCACGAACACCCCCGACAGGGCCACCGACAGGAACAGGAACACGCCGGCGTCCTGGACCCTGCGCAGCCGGTCGGTCCAGGTCGCGGACGGCGGCACCAGGGTCAGCGCGCGGGCGACGAGCCCCCCGAAGGCGAGCCCCACGAACCACATGCCCGGCTTGCCCAGATCGGTGATGTCGCGGAAGAAGTCGACCAGCGGCGCATGGTCCCGGACCTTGAAATAGAGCGCCAGGGAGCGATCCCACAGCAGATTGGAAACGACCGCCAGGGCCAGGGCGGTGACCAGCGAGACGCGGAGCGGCGCCGCGCGGAGCAGGCCCGATGGATCGAGCCGCGCCATGCCTCAGCGCCCTCCGTCGGTCGCGAACAGGGCCAGGGTCTCCCAGCGCCCGCGCGAGTAGTTGAAGATCCGTTTCTCGAACGCCGGAGCCCGGGGGGCGGTCAGCGCGGCGTCGAAGGCCGCCCGCTCGCGGTCGTTGACCAGGGCCGGGCCGGCGCCGGCCTCCAGATGCGCCGCCGCCGCCGCGCCGTCGACGAGCCGGGTCCGCGTGCCGGCCAGGAACACCAGACTCGGCTCGGGGTAGCCGGCGGCGGCGAGGGGGGCGTGGCCGTGCGGCAGCCGGGCGGTCACCGCCGGGGCGGCGTCGAGGGCGTCCAGACGCGGCAGGGTCAGGGCGACCACGGCGGACGTAAGCACCGCCCCGCCGAGCAGCGCGTTGCGCAGGCCGGGCAGCGTCGCGCCCCGCCACGCCGGGCGACCGGCCAGCCACAGGGTGGCCATCGCGAGGCCGAAGGGGATCACCGACAGCGGATCGAATCCATCGCCGTAAACGAACGGCAACGCCAGCGCCGCGCCACCCAGGGCCAGCGGCACGGCAGACCACAACACGATCCCCGCGCGCGTCGCCCATCTCGGCAAGCCATCGCTCAGCACCGCCCGCGCGGTCAGCAGGGCCAGGGCCGGATAAAGCGGCAGCACATAGTGCGGCAGCTTGGTGGGGACGAGTTCGAAAACGATCCAGGCCGGCACCAGCCAGGCCAGGACGAACCGCGTGCCGGGGTCGCGCCAGCCTTTCCAGGCGGTCGCCAACGCCGGCCAGGCGAACAGCGAGGCCGGAAACAGGAACACGGTCATCAGCAGCAGGTAATAGCCTGGCGGCGCGCCGTGGCTTTCCTGGCCGGCCATCAGCTTGGGCAGCAGGTCCTTGCCCACCGCGTCGGCGACGAAGGCCTGCCCGGCCAGCACGAACCAGGGCAGCACGATCAGCAGCATCAGCGGCAGGCCCCAGCGGACCCGCAGCCCCGACAGCCAGCCGAGCCGCCGGTCGGCGAGCGCGAGGGCGGCGACGGTCAGGCCGCTCACCATGAGGGCGATGGGACCCTTGACGAGAAAAGCCAGCCCCTGGGCGATCCAGAACAGGGCCGCCCAGCCGCGCCCGGCCGGCGTGCCGTCCCGGTCCGCCATGTAGAGCCGCGCCAGGGCCAGTTGCGCCGCCAGCACGCAGGCCAGCAGAACCGCGTCGGTCTTCGCCAGATGGGCCTCGACGAACAGCATCAGGCAGCCGCCCAGGGACAGGGCGCCGAGCAGCGCGGCTCGGCGGTCGAACAGCCGCGCCCCGACGGCGAAGGTCAGCAGAACGGCGATCCAGGCTCCCAGCGCCGACGGCACGCGATAGGCCCAGATGGCCCGCGCCTCGGGGGAACTCAGCAGATCGACCGAGGCCGCCTGAAGCCAATGGATGCCGGCCGGTTTCTTGTTGCGCGCGGTGTCCTGGAAACGGATGCGCACGTAATCTCCGCTTTCCAGCATCTGCGCGGTGGCCTGCGCGAACCGCGTCTCGTCGCGGTCCATGGGCGGAAGGGCGCCGAGCGTCGGCAGATAGAGGGCCAGCGCCAGCAGGGTCAGCAGCAGATGGGGGCGCCATCCGGCGGCGAGACGGTCCAGGGTCACGGGACGGGTCCATTGGGTGGCGGTCATCGGGCGCGGAGTATAGCGGAGACTTTGGGCGGGCTGAACCCGTTCAAGACGACGGGCGCGGGGCGGAGCCCCGAAAGGTGGATCGGGGCCGTCCATGGCGTGTCGGGCGACACGCGGCCCGATGTTCGGGGTCCGCTATGAGTTGGCGCTACCAGTGCCGTCCGAGCGAATCTGATCGAGGAATCTGGACACCTCGTCACGCAGGTATGCGGTCTGGTCGGACAGATCTCCGGTCGAGTTCTGGATCCGCATTGCCGCCTCGCTGGCTTTCCTGGCCGCGTCCTCGACCCTGGCGATGTTGGTCGAGACGTCCCGGGCACCCATGGCGGCCTCGTCGACGTTATGGGCGATTTCGTTGGTCGCCGTCGTCTGTTCCTGCACGGCCGAAGCCACCGAGGACGAGATTTCGCTCATTTCCTCGATGATTCCGGAGATCGAATTGATCGCCGTGACGGCGCCCTCGGTTCCATCCTGGACGGCGGCGATCTGGGCGGCGATCTCGTCCGTCGCCTTGGCGGTCTGGTTGGCCAGGTTCTTGACCTCCGAGGCGACCACCGCGAAGCCCTTCCCGGCGTCACCGGCCCGCGCCGCCTCGATGGTGGCGTTCAAGGCCAGCAAGTTGGTCTGCTCGGCGATGTCGTTAATCAGATTGATGATTTCACCGATTTTTCCAACGTTCTCCGAAAGCGCCCGCACCGACCGCGTGGTGTGTCCGGCTTCCTGGGTCGCCTTCGTGGCCACGTCGGAGGAGTGGGCCACCTGTCGGGCGATTTCGTCGATCGAGGTCGTCAACCGCTCCGTGGTCGAGGCCACGGTCTGGACATTCGTCGAGGCTTTTTCCGAGGCGTCGGCGACGGTCGTCGTTTGTGAAATCGTTTCGGTCGCCGTCGCGGTCATCTGGCTCGACGAGGTCCGCAGTTCGTTGGTGGCCGAGGTGACCGTCTCCATGACCTTGCCGACGGTGGATTCGAATTTTTCGGCCATCTGGCGCATCGCCACCTTGCGGTCCTTCTCGTGCCGCGCTTCCAGTTCTTCCTGCTGGCGATGCAGGCGCTCGTTCTCCCGGCCCTTCTGCCGAAACATCTCGACCGACCGCAGCATGAGCCCGAATTCATCGTGCCGGCTTGCCGCGCCCACCTCGACGTCGTAATTGCCCTGACGCAGTCTCTCCATGTTCTCGATCACTTGAGTGACGGGTCCGACGATTGTCCGCGACATTGTCCAGGTGATGATCAGCCCCGCCATGAGGGCCGCCACGACTCCGGCAATCAGCAACCTGGACCCAAACCGGATCGAGTCTTGCTTCCCCGCCTCCGCGTAGGCGACGCCGTTGGCGATTTCGGTTTTCACGGTCGTCGCCGTTTTCACCATCTCTCGATACGCGACGGCACGTTCTTCTTGCAGGGACTGCATCCGGGCGAAGTTCTTGCGAATGGCGCTGACCATTTTCATCAGCTTCTTGACTTTTTCACCACTGCCCTTGGGATCGATTTTCTTGAGCTTGAGCGCGGACACGTAAACTTTTTTGGCGAATGCCGTGATTTTTCCTTCGCTTTCGGGGGAGCCGTCGATTTGATAGCCCATCTGCGCGTTTTCGATACCGAGTATGCTTTTCTCCAGGTCATGGGTCAGGGCCTGGGCCTCGCGTCCCAAGGCAACTTTTTTGCGCAGCCGTTCCGCGGCCATGACCAATGGGACGATCTTGTCCGATCGGCCGGTTTCGCCCGCGGCGGCCAACGAGGCGTCGACGGTGGAAATCAGTCGCTCGAGGTTTGCCGTCCTGGTCTGGCTGCGCGCCGAGAGATCCGCCACGATGGCATGGAAATCACGCGTGGTGGCAGCGTTCCGTTCCGACAGATCCCGAATTTCGTGCACCTGATTCGCGTAAAGGCCAAAAGCGGCCCGGAACCGCGTGACCTCGTCGACGATCCTCGCGAGGCGGTCCCGCATCCCGGCCATGACAGGGTCGTCCAAGGCTTTTTGCAGGCCGCCCTGGAGCGCCTCGATGTCGTCCACGACCCGGTCGGCGCTATCGCGGGTGGGCTTCACGCGGAAGCGTTCCCGCTGCATTTCCGCTTCCATGAGCCCCTGGTGCAGCCGGCTCATGCCGCCGACCACGGCATCGGATCCTTCGACCTTCAGGGTGCCGGTCCAGGACACAATAGCGACCGCGGCAACCATTACAATCATCAGGGCAAAGCCCAGAAGCAGCTTGATCCTGATCGACATGTGCGGCGTGTCCTTGTCCAATCACGCGAAAGGACCGGATGTCTCCAGAAACCCGCGAATCAGGTCTCAGGACATCCGGCGAGCGCAGGGGCCAAGGATCAAAGCAGTTGCTCGACGTTCAGGCCGACGGTGATCGCGCCGATCAGTTGCCCCGTGGCGGGATCGATGATGGTCGAGCTGACCTGGGACTGAAAGCTCTGGGTGCTTTCGTCGAATTCCACGTCGTCGATGAACAGGGTATCCTTGCCGGAGCCGAACGTATTCAGGAACTTGCCCTCGTCTCCCTGCATGTAATCGGAGGTAATGTCCGACTGGCCGACGTTGAGGCCCTTGTTGTCCATGACGAAGATTTCCGTGATCGCGTCGTCGTGGGCCTGCTTCCGCTCCTTGAGGTACCCGGACAGGGGATTCGAGAGCACCTTGTCCACGAGGCCGCCGCCACCGGCCTTGGCCTCGGCGCGCCACGTCTGGTCGAGCGATTCAATGTCGGCGCCGCTCAGCGATACGTGCGCCGCGTTTTGCGCCTTGATGGCATCGATCACCGCCGGGTCGGAAAGCCATCCCTTGATGTTCTCGGCGAAGAAGGCCTCGATCTGTGGCTTGAATTCGTTGGCCGGGGCCGGGGCGGCGGCGAATGCGGCGGCGCTCAGCGCGACGAGGGCGGCCATGAGTTTCATGGGGATCTCCTGTCAAAATGCATTGCAAACCATTGGACACGAAATAGTCAAGACCATGCGTAGTTTATGTTACGGGCGGCCAACATGCAAATGAAACCTCGTCGCACCGGAAATTATTGGTATATTAAAAAAAGTGAAATTTCCCCGTATGCATGGATGGGATTCGTTCTCGTTTCAATCGTTGAGTTTTTTAAAGGGCCCCTGATTGTCCAGTCTCGGAGTTCAATGGGCATGGTATTGTTTTTCCGATCGGCGGACTTGCCGTTATGCGGCAATCGGTGTTTCGGAAGTTATATTTGGTTTTGATCGCCCGGGTGTGTCCGAGTTTTGCTGGATAGAGTTTCGAAAACTCTAGGAAAGATTGAATCTCGGGCGGTCGGGCGGTATCGGCTTGAATGGGCCACGACAGGTGTCGGTCGGTCGGCATGTCGCGGCCCCGCGAGGCCCGCGCGCCGGTCAGTTGGGACGCCCGAACAGGCTGTCCAGGAAACCGCCGCGCGGCGGTTTCGGAGTGTCGGGATGATTCCATATGGCGGTCTTGGCGGTATCGGCGACCTGTTGCAGCGCCGTCCGGTTGTCCTGAACCTTCGACAGCACGCGCAGGCCCTGGACGACGGCGACCAGGAACCGGGCCAGGGCGGTGGGGTCGGCGTCGGACTCCAGATCGCCCTCCCGACGGGCCCGGGTCAGAATGCTGGCGAGGGCGAGCTCCAACTGCCGCAACGCCTCGGCGACGATTTCGGCGGCGTCCGGGTCGCGGTTGGTCAGCTCGGTCACCGTGTTGGTGATCAGGCATCCGTTGGATGATGCGGCGCCAGCCTCGACCAGCTTGTCGAGCAGGCCGTCGATGGCCTGGCGGGCCGTCATCTCCGGCGCCGTGGCCAGCCATCGGCGGACCACCGAGCTCTGCTGATAATGGCCCAGCGCCTCGCGGAACAGCGTCGCCTTGTCGCCGAACGCGTTGTACAGGCTGCCCCGCTTGAGGCCGGTGGCCCGTTCGAGGTCCTGAATCGACGTCGCCTCGAATCCCCGCGCCCAGAAGACCTCGACAACCTTGTCAAGAACGTCGTTCTGATCAAACTCCCGAGGCCGGGCCATAAAACAGTACTCCCGGTATGGTTATTGAAACGTCAGACACAAAACCCTAATATTCTAACAAGCACCATGGCAATCGTCCACAATTCCCGCCGCCAGGCGCGCCTTGTGGCGGCTCTTGGGTTCTCTCCGGCTGTCCGATTTCAATTGTCCACAGGCGGCCATGATATCGCGGCCGCGCGGTACCCGGACCGGCGCCGACAGGCCAAGGTCGTTCAACGCTTCCGAAAACCGTTTCATGACCGGCGGCGGCGACGGGACATAGCCGCATCCCGGCCAGGCGTTGAACGGCAACAGATTGACCTTGGCCGGAATGTCCTTCAGGCGGCGGGCCAGTTCCCGGGCGTCGGCCGGAGAATCGTTGATCCCCTTGAGAAGCAGATATTCGAAGGTGATTCGGCGGGCATTGCTGGCGCGCGGATAATCGCGGCAGGCGGCCAGAAGGTCGGCCAGCGGATACTTTCGATTGATCGGCATCAGTTCGTCGCGCAGGTCGTCGGTGACCGCGTGCAGACTGATCGCCAGATCGGTGTTCACCTCCAGACCGAACCGCCGGATCATCGGCACCACGCCGGCCGTCGACAGGGTGATGCGGCGGCGCGAGATGGCGAGTCCCTCGTTGTCCATGGCGATTCGCAGGGCATCGCGCGTCGCCGCGTAGTTGAACAGCGGCTCGCCCATGCCCATGACCACGATGTTGGACAGCCGGCGGGTGCCGTCGCTCGGGGTCGGCCACTCGCCGAAGGCGTCCCGCGCCGCCATGAACTGGCCAACGATCTCGCCGGCCGTCAGGTCGCGGACCAGAAGCTGCGTCCCGGTGTGGCAGAAGCGGCAGGTCAGGGTGCAGCCGACCTGGGTCGAGAGGCAGACGGCGCCCCGGTCCTCCTCCGGGATATGCACGGTTTCCGCCTCCTGGCCGTCGGCGAACCGGAACAGCCATTTCGCGGTGCCGTCGGCGGATCGCTGCTCGCGGGACAGGGCCGGCCGGCCGATCCGGTAACGCTCGGCCAGCCGCTCGCGCAACGGCCGGGCGAGGGTGGTCATCGCCGCGAAGTCGGTCGCCCCGCGATGGTAGATCCAGTGCCAAAGCTGTCTGGCGCGGAACGGCTTCTCGCCGAGTTCCTCCATCTCGCGGGCCAGGTCGTCGCGGGTCAGTCCCACCAGATCGGCGCGGGTGTCGGTCATGGAGCGTCCTTCGCGGGCGCCGAGGCCTTGGGGCGGAACGGCGCGTGTTCGGGAACCAAGCCGTTTCCCTGCACCCTTTCCGCCGGCCCGGTCAAGGAAAACGCCTCGCCGCCCGTTCGAATCGGCGCGGACGATCCGAAGGTGCCCGGGGAAACTGGATTGGTTGTTTTCGCATTTGGGTTTCTCGCATAAACTCGATGCCGCGTTCGATCGGGCAATCGAGGATCGGGAGGCCAGGCGATGGCGAGGACACGACCGACGTTGGACGAGATTCGCCATGTCATCGACAGAGTGCCCGAGGCCCCGCCGGAGGGGACCTTCGAGATCGCCCTGGTTCTGGGCGGCACGGTGTCGGCCGGCGCCTACACGGCCGGTTTCGTGGACATGCTGGTCGAGGCCCTGGACGCCTGGTACGTGGCCAAGGCCAATGATCGGGACGCGCCGCCGCACGACGTGAAGCTCAAGGTGGCGACCGGGGCATCGGGCGGCGCCGTCTGCGCCTCCATCCTTGCCCGCGCCCTGTCGGTCGGCTTCCCGCCGGTGCGCCCGACATCCGACGAGGCGACCCGCGCCACCAACCCATTCTATCACATCTGGGTGAACATGCTCGACATCAAGGGCATGGCGGACACCGGCGACATCAACGATGGCAAGGTTCTGAAATCCCTGCTCAACGGCGCCGCCATCGACGACGGGACCAAGTACATCGTGGAGCGCTTCCAGGGTGGGCCGCTGCCGCATCCCGACTGGGAGGGCCGCCCCTACGTGGACAATCCGTTTCGGGTCATCGTCACCCTGGCCAACCTGCGCGGCGTTCCCTACCGGATCGATTTCGGCGACGGCAACAGCCAGACCTACATCAGCCACGCCGACTACGCGCGCTTCGCCTGCGACGTCTCGCACACCAACCGGGCGTCCTTCCCGCCCGGCACTCCGCGCCCGGATGAATTCCTCGTGCAGCGCGAGGGTCGCGCGGGGGCGGTGCACTGGGGCACCCTCGGCTCCTACGCGCGGGCCAGCGGCGCCTTCCCGATCGGCTTTCCGGCCCGCCGGCTCGACCGCCCGTTGGCCCACTACGACTATCGCGCCATGGTCCTGCCATCGGATACCGGGACGCCGTTGATCGCGCCGCTGGAACCGGTCTGGGACGGGGTTGAAATCGACGAGACCTACCATTTCCTGGCCATCGACGGCGGCACCTTCAACAACGAGCCGATCGAGCTGGCGCGCACCGAACTGGCCGGCCTGACCGGCCGCAATTTCCGCGACAAGGAAAAAGCCAACCGGGCCGTGGTGCTGGTCGATCCACTGCCCAAGCCGCCGTCCCTGGGACCATCGCGGTTTGGCAATCTGATCGGCCTCGGCGGCAGCACCCTGTCCGCGCTGATCGACCAGGGCCGTTATTCGACCGGCGACCTGACCCTGATGGCGCACCCCGACGCCTTCAGCCGGTTCATGGTGGTGCCGCGACGCCGCGATCGCAAGAAGGGGGAGCAGGCCCTCGCCACGGCCGGGCTGGGCGCCTTCATCGGGTTTTTCGAGCCGGCGTTCCGGCGCCACGACTACATCCTGGGTCGGATCAATTGCCAGCAATTCCTGCGCGACGAGTTCGTTCTCGACGCGACCAATCCCCTGTTCGCGGGCTGGTCCGATCTCCAGCGCCATCAATTCGCGGTGCCCGGCGGCTATCTGCCGATCATCCCGCGACTCGGCGACGCGGCGATGAACGACGACGAACTGCCCTGGCCGAAGGGGCGCCTGACGCCCGAGGCGGTGCATGGCGCCCTGAAGGGACGCGTCGAGGCGATCGTCGAGAAGCTGGCCGACAACGCGCTGGACTACGATCTGCTCACCGATCGGCTGATCCGTGCGATGAAGGGCTGGACGGCCGACCAGATTCTGGCGCCGGTCACCGGGAAGGTCAGAGAGGATCTCCGCGCCTGGAACCTGGATTGACGCGGAGTCCCGATCCCCAAGGGTGTGGGACAATTCCGCTCGATTAATGAATTTTCGTGGTTATTGGCTGAAGTATTTAAACAAAACCCAATATTGACCTGAGGAAAAATTGCATCATCCCGAAATAAATCATAGTAATTTCCTGACATGATATGCCAGATGCGCGGCCAACCGCCGCGCGGCGTCACTCCGTGTGCTCCAATTGTCCGTGATTTCGCCAAGATAGGCCCGTCGCGCATGGTCCAGCGTGGAGGCATGCTCCCCCCGAATGCGCGGAATTGCCCAGGCGGCCGCCGCATCCTTCGTGACAAACGCGCCCGTGCCGGCCGTGCGCCACATCCTCGCAAGCGTCAGCAAGGCGTTCCGCTCGTCTCCGCGCAATCCCTTCAGCACGGCCGGAAGCGCGCCGGACATGGCCTCGCGGACATGTTCCGGCGGGATTTCGGGAAGAAGGGTATCCGGTCGCGGGCCGAACAATGGCATGGCCTCCCGACGGGCCTGCGCGAGAACCAGGGTATGCTCCGGATCGTGCGCCGGCACCGGCTTCCCGCCAGCCTCGAAGGCATCCCGCAACCATTCGCCATAGATGAATTCGGACCGTGCCGGGCAAGTGGACTCGGCAAGGTCGGACCGGCGGAACATCATGACCTCAAGACGGCGCGCTTCCTCCGGCGCGGCAGCGTGGCGACGGGAAAGGCGCAGCAGAGCCGCCAGCAGGTCGTCGCGCTGATCTTCGGTCGGTTCCCGTCCCACAACCACCAGGAAATCAATATCGCTTTGCGGCCGAAGCCCACCCGAAACCGCCGACCCATGCAGATAAACGGCAAGCAGCGCATCCCCAAGGATGCCGCGCAAGCTCTCCAACGTGCTCTTTATCTGCGCGGTTTGCTCCGGCGTGGTCCGCATGACGGCCTCGGTTCTCGTGCGGCATTTAATCACCGGGAAGGCAGCCTTGTGCCACTTCTGCGGACATCAAGGGCGTTCGCCGATATGTTGACGGCGACCATCGGCAAGGATGTGCCGTGGGACGGGCCCTTCGGACACCGCGTCATCCCATCGGATCGATATCGCCCCGCGCCCGCGCGGCGTGGAACTCGGCCCGGAACGTCTCCAGGGTTCCGGCCTCGATGGCCGCCCGCAGATCGCCCATCAGGTCCTGGTAGTGGCGCAGGTTGTGCCAGGTGAGCAGCACCGCGCCGAGAATCTCCCTGGCCTGGATCAGATGATGCAGATAGGCCCGCGAGAATTGTCGGCAGGCCGGACAGCCGCAGGCGTCCTCCAGCGGCCGGGGGTCGTCCTTGTGGCGGGCGTTGCGCAGGTTGACCGCCCCGCGCCGGGTGAATCCCTGTCCGGTGCGTCCGGAGCGGGTCGGCAGCACGCAGTCGAACATGTCGATGCCGCGCGCCACCGCCTCCACCAGGTCGACCGGCTTGCCGACGCCCATCAGGTAGCGCGGCCGGTCGGCCGGCAGGCGCGGCACGGTGACATCCAACACCCCTAGCATGGTATCGCGGTCCTCGCCGACCGCCAGGCCGCCGACCGCGTAGCCGTCGAACCCGATATCCATCAGGTCGGCCGCCGATTGGGCGCGCAGGTCCGCGTGCACCCCGCCCTGGACGATCCCGAACAGGCCATGGCCGGGACGGTCGACGAACGCCGCCCGCGAGCGCGCCGCCCAGCGGCTGGTCAGTTTCAGGCTGTTCGCCACCTCGTCCCTCGGGGTGCCGAAGCGCGGGCATTCGTCGAGCACCATGGTGACGTCGGAGTTCAGCAGACGCTGGATCTCCACCGAGCGTTCCGGGGACAGGTGATGGTACGATCCGTCGATGTGCGAGCGGAAGGTGACCCCGTCCTCGGTCAGTTGGCGCAGCTCGCTCAGCGACATCACCTGATAGCCGCCGGAATCGGTCAGGATGGCGCGCGGCCAGTTCATGAACCGATGCAGGCCGCCCAGCCGCGCCACCCGCTCGGCGCCGGGACGCAGCATCAGGTGATAGGTGTTGCCGAGCACGACCTCGGCCCCGGTGGCGGCCACGTTCTCGGGCAGCATCCCCTTGACCGTGCCGGCCGTGCCGACCGGCATGAAGGCCGGCGTCTCGACGGTTCCATGGGCGGTGGTCAGGCGGCCGCGCCGCGCCGCGCCGTCGGTCGCCAGGAGGTCGAACCGCAGGCTCATCGGCCATCCGCCCGTTCCAGCAGGCAGGCGTCGCCGTAGGAATAGAACCGGTAATCGGCCGCCACGGCATGGGCATAGGCGGCGCGCATCCGCTCGGTGCCGGCGAAGGCGCAGACCAGCATGAACAGGGTCGAGCGCGGCAGGTGGAAATTGGTCAGCAGCAGGTCCACGGCGCGGAACCGGTGGCCGGGGTAGATGAAGATATCGGTGTCGCCACGAAACGGACCGACCCGTCCGGCGTCGTCGACCGCCGATTCCAACAGCCGCAGGGAGGTGGTGCCCACGCCGACGACGCGCCCGCCGGCCGCCCGGGCCGCGTTGACGGCCTCGGCGGCGGTCGAGCCGATTTCACCCCATTCGGCGTGCATCACGTGGTCCCGTACCCTCTCCGCCTTGACCGGCAGGAAGGTGCCGGCCCCCACGTGCAGGGTCAGGCGGACGTTTCCGATGCCGCGCGCCGCGAGGCGGTCCAGCAGGTCGGGCGTGAAATGCAGCCCGGCGGTGGGCGCCGCCACCGCGCCGGGCCGCTCGGCGAACAGGGTCTGGTAGTCGTCGCGGTCGCGCGCGTCGGCCCGTCCCCGGCGGATGTAGGGGGGCAGGGGCATCCGCCCATGGGCCTCCAGGGCGGTGATCAGGTCGGTTCCGGAGTGGTCGAACGACAACCGCGCCTGGCCGCCGTCCGCCTTGGCGATCACCGTGGCGGCGAACCCGTCGCCGAACTCCACCCGGTCGCCGACGCGCAGCCGTCTGGCCGGGCGCGCGAAGGCCCACCACGATCCGGTGGCGTCCGCCTTGTGCAGGGTCAGCTCGACCCGTGCCCGACCGCGCATGCCGAAAAGACGGGCCGGGATCACCCGGGTATCGTTGAACACCAGCAGGTCGCCCGGCCGCAGCAGGTCGGGCAGGTCGCCGACCCGGCGATCGCCCAGGCCGCCGCCCACGTGCAGCAGGCGCGCCGAACCGCGCGGCGACGCCGGGCGCTGGGCGATCCGTTCGGGTGGCAGTTGGAAATCGAAGGCATCCACGCGCATGGCGGCGCAGCCTACACGCCGCGACGCGACGGCGAAAGTCCGCCGTGACCGGACTGGACCGCGCACGGAATACGGGTTAATGATGAGTATGTACGAGTTGCCAATCCTGCTATTGCTGCGCGCCGACCTCAGGCTCGACGACAATCCGGCGCTGGCCGCGGCGGCGGATGACGGGCGACCGGTGATCCCGGTCTACATCCTGGACGACGACACCCGGCGGCCGCTCGGCGTCGCCGCGCGATGGTGGCTGCATGGCAGCCTCGAACGGCTCGGCGCGACACTGGCCGCCCTGGGCTCGCCGCTGATTCTCAGGCGCGGCGCCACGGAGGCCGCGCTGGCCGCCCTGGTCGACGAAACCGGAGCCACCGAGGTCTGGTGGAACCACCATCCGGACATCGGCCATCCGTCCGCTCCCGGCATCGCCACCCGCGCGTTCGACGGTTGCGTGTTGTGGCCGCCGGGCGACGTGGTGAGCGGCGGCGGCACGCCCTACAAGGTGTTCACGCCGTTCTGGAAGACCGCCTCGGGCATCGACCCGGGGGTCACCCGCGCCGCGCCGCGCGGGTTGCGTCCCCCGGATGCCCCGGTCGCCTCCGATGACCTCCGCTCCTGGGCCCTGCGGCCGACCCGGCCCGACGGAGCCGACGGTCTGTGCGCCGCCTGGACCCCCGGCGAGGCGGCGGGTCAGGCGGCGCTGGAGTCGTTTCTGGCCACCCGCCTCGACCGCTACGGAGTCGACCGCGACCGCGCCGACGGCTCCGGGTCGGCGCGTCTGTCGCCGTACCTGCGGTTCGGCGAGCTGTCGCCGCGCCGGGTATGGCATGCCGCCCTGTGCACCGGCGGCGACGCCGCTTGGTCATTCCTGCGTCAGGTGGCGTGGCGCGATTTCGCCTTCCATCAATTGGCCCGGATACCGAACATGGCGGAAGTGCCGTTGCGCCCGACCTTCGAGCATTTCCCGTGGCGCGACGACGGCAACGACTTCGCGGCCTGGACCCGGGGCCATACCGGCTATCCGCTGGTCGACGCGGCGATGCGCCAGCTATGGGTCGAGGGATGGATACCGAACCGGCCACGCATGGTCGCCGGGTCGTTTCTGGTCAAGCACCTGCTGCTGCCGTGGCAATGGGGCGAACGCTGGTTCTGGGATTGTCTGGTGGATGCCTGTCCGGCCAACAATCCCATGGGCTGGCAATGGGTGGCTGGCTGCGGGATCGACGCGGCGCCCTATTTCCGCATCTTCAACCCGACCGCCCAGGCCGCCAAGTTCGACCCCGGCGGCACCTACGTGCGGCGTTGGGCAGCCGACGCCATTCATCCGATCGTCGGCCACCGGGCGGCGCGGGCACGTGCATTGGCGGCGATGAAGGCGATGGACTGAATGCGCGGACATGAAGCCGGAACGAAAAATAAGTCACTGTATTGTGTAATATTTTTCAGTATCTTCGGTAAGATATTCGGTATGTCTTCCATTGGAAATGGTCAAATTTCATAAATCGAGGTTTCCCACCTCCGAACGTAATCGGGACTTTCGTGATTCGGTTGTTGCGAAAAAGGCTGCGACCCAATGATGGCGCGTTCGATGCCATCCGGCGAAAGAACCGATCCCTTGGATCGTTTCGCGCCGAAACGATGCCGCTCAATTCACCGGCCAATCCACTCCCCCGAGACCGTGACGATGCCCCGAACAGGCGGCGCGTTGACTCGCGGCGCTTGTTGCGCCTATTGTGCGGACGCGAAAATCATTATGATATAAGGAACAAAAGAGGACTGGGATGGCCATGAAGGTCCTGGTGGCGGTCAAGCGCGTGATCGACTACAACGTTCGAATCCGGGTTCGGAGCGATGGCTCCGGGGTCGAGACCGCCAACGTCAAGATGTCGATGAATCCGTTCGACGAGATCGCGGTCGAGGAGGCGGTGCGCCTCAAGGAAGCGGGCAAGGCCTCGGACATCGTCGCCGTGTCGATGGGCGTCAAGCAATGCCAGGAGACCCTGCGCACCGCGCTCGCCATGGGCGCCGACCGCGGCATTCTGGTCGAGACGGATGTCGAACTTCAACCGCTCGCCGTCGCCAAGCTGCTCAAGGCGCTGGTGGAGCGGGAGACCCCCGATCTCGTGATTCTCGGCAAGCAGGCGATCGACGACGATTGCAACCAGGCCGGCCAGATGCTGGCCGCCCTGCTCGGTTGGCCACAGGGCACCTTCGCTTCCAGGCTGGAACTGGACGACGGCTCGGCGACGGTGACCCGCGAGATCGATGGCGGCCTGGAGACCGTTGCCCTGGGCACGCCCTGCGTGGTGACCACCGACCTCCGCCTCAACGAGCCGCGCTATGCCTCGTTGCCCAATATCATGAAGGCCAAGAAGAAGCCGATCGACATCGTGACGCCCGACGACCTCGGGATCGACGTGGCGCCGCGCCTGACCACCCTCAAGGTGGCCGAGCCGCCGAAGCGCGCGGCGGGGGTGCGTCTGGAGAGCGTGGGGGACTTGGTCGACCGACTGAAGAACGAAGCGAAGGTGATCTGAGATGGCCGTCCTGGTGGTTGCCGAACACGACAATGAAACCCTCAAGCCCGCGACCCTGAACGCCGTGACCGCCGGCCTCGCCCTCGGCGAGGTGCATGTGCTGGTCGCCGGATCCGGCTGCCGGGCGGTGGCCGAGGCGGCGGCGCGGATCGCCGGCGTCGACAAGGTGCTGCTCGGCGACGACGCGGCCTACGCGCATCCGCTGGCCGAGGCCCTGACGCCGTTGCTGGTCGACTTGGCCGCGACCCACGACGTGCTGATGGCGCCGGCCACGACGACCGGCAAGAACATCCTGCCGCGCGTCGCGGCGCTGCTCGACGTGGCGCAGATTTCCGATATCTGCGGCATCGAGGACGCCGAGACCTTCGTGCGCCCGATCTATGCCGGCAACGCCCTGGCCACCGTCCGCTCGGCCGATCCGATCAAGGTGATCACGGTGCGCGGCACCGCTTTCGACGCGGCCGCCGACAGCGGCGGCACCGCCGCCATCGAGGAGATCGCGACGACCGGCGGGCAGAACCTGTCGCGCTTCGTGGGCCAAGAGTTGACCCGCTCCGAGCGCCCGGAGCTGACCGCCGCCCGGGTGGTGGTGTCGGGCGGCCGGGGCATGGGATCGGGGGACAATTTCAAGCTCCTGGAAGCAGTGGCCGACCGGCTCGGCGCCGCCGTGGGAGCAAGCCGCGCGGCGGTCGATTCCGGGTTTGTCTCGAACGACCTTCAGGTCGGCCAGACCGGCAAGATCGTCGCTCCGGACCTCTACGTCGCGGTGGGCATTTCCGGCGCCATCCAACATCTGGCGGGCATGAAGGACTCCAAGGTCATCGTGGCCATCAACAAGGATGAGGAGGCGCCGATCTTCCAGGTCGCCGATTACGGCCTGGTCATGGACCTGTTCGAGGCGCTGCCGCAACTGGCCGACGATCTCTCGGGTTCGCCATGATAGAGGGGTGACGGAGCAACAACGATGATCAAGACGATAGGGGTGATCGGCGCCGGCCAGATGGGCAACGGAATCGCCCAGGTCTGCGCGGTGTCCGGATACGATGTTCGGATTATGGATGTCAGCAAGGATGTCGCCGACAAGGGCGTCGGGACGATTCGCAGGAATCTCGAACGCCAGTTGGCCAAGCGGCGGATCAGCGCCGAGGACATGGAAGCGGCGTTGGGGCGCATCGAGACCGGAGCCGAGATGGGCCTGCTCGCCGACTGCGATCTGGTGATCGAGGCCGCCAGCGAGGTGGAGCACGTCAAACGCGACCTCCTCAACGCCCTGTGTCCGGTGCTCAAGCCGGAGGCCATTATCGCCTCCAACACCTCCTCGATTTCGATCACCCGGCTGGCCGCCAAGACCGACCGGCCCGGCAAGTTCATCGGCATGCATTTCATGAACCCGGTGCCGGTGATGAAGCTGATCGAGATCATTCGCGGCATCGCCACCGACCTGCCGACCTACGAGGCGATCGCCGATCTTTGTTCCAAGCTCGGCAAGACGGCGGTCAGCGCCGAGGATTTCCCAGCCTTCATCGTCAACCGCATTCTGCTGCCGGCGATCAACGAGGCGATCTATACCCTCTACGAGGGGGTCGGCTCGGTGCAGAGCATCGACACCGCGATGAAGCTCGGCGCCAACCATCCCATGGGACCGCTCGAACTGGCCGACTTCATCGGCCTGGATACCTGTCTTGCGATCATGAACGTGCTGCACGAGGGGTTGGCCGACACCAAGTACCGGCCGTGCCCGTTGCTCGTGAAGTACGTTGAGGCGGGCTGGTACGGCCGCAAGACCGGCCGGGGCTTTTACGACTATTCCGGGGATACCCCGATTCCCACCCGTTAGGCGGTCCGGTCGGACCGGTGCCTTCCGGCGCCGGCCCGGCCGGTCAATCCCGTTCCTGTCCCAGGCTCATGATGCCGACCCCCATGGCGACGCCGCCCAGGGTCACCGACAGCCCGAAGACCAGCAGAAACAACCAGATCGGCCAATCGGGCGAGCGGAACAGCAAGGTGCCGATGCCGCCCACGTCGAACACCAGGATCAGGGCGGCGAGGGTCCACGCCGCCACCAATCCGAAGAACAGGTGCTTGAGCAGAAACCGGATCATGTGAACCTGCGGCCGGCGCAGACGATCCCAGGGATCGGACGGTCGGGCGAAGAGGTTCTTGAGCCGGCGCCGGATCATTCGAATCGGGTCCTCGGATCGGTGTCGAGCAGGGGCGCGCCGCCCAGCGCCTCGATCATCGCGCAGAGCGCCGAAACGGCGGCCCGCAGGCGTCCGGGATCGGGGGTGCGGGCGATCAGCGCGGCGCCCAGGCGGCCGTCGCGGGCGAACGGGTAGCTGCCAATCGGCACGTCGGGGAAGTCGGCCTGCACGGCGCCCAGCGGCCCGGCCAGATCGCCTTCCGGCAGGTAGGCCGCGACGGTGCGCGACAGAATCGGGGCTCCCCCCGGCAGGCGCGGCAGCAGGCCATCCAGCATGGCATCGAAGATGCGCGGCACCCCGGCCAGGACGTAAACGTTTCCGATCGAGAAACCGGGCGCTCCGCTGACCGGATTGTCGATCAGGTCGGCGCCCTCGGGGATCTCCGCCATCTTCAGGCGCGCCGGATTGAGGTCCTTTGGCTTGTGGCGGGCGTTCAGGCGGGCCACGGCGCGCCGGTCGCGCCGCGTCGGCACCCCGAACGCCTCGGCCACCGCGATTGCCGTGATGTCGTCGTGGGTCGGGCCGATGCCGCCGCTCGTGAACACCAGATCGAACGCGACCCGGCAGGCGTTCACGGTGGCGACAATGGCCGCCCGGTCGTCGGGAATCACCCGCGCCTCGCCAAGCGTGATTCCCTGCCCGGTCAGGCGATGCGCCAGGGCCTGAAGGTTGGCGTCGCGGGTCCGTCCCGACAGCACCTCGTTGCCGATCACGATCAGGCAGGCGGTGGGGGATCCGCCTCGTGCCATCGCGGTTTATCCTTTCCGTCGGAGGCCTCGCGGGCTACATGGGAAACGCGGCCCGGTCCCGCGACGGAATTTTATAACGAGTCGTCTTTACGAGGGAAGCATCGGTTGGTGTTCGACCCGACACCCGAGGAACGGGCCGATTTCGTGGTCCGATTGCTGGAGGATCATATCCGCGAGGCCAAGCAGGCCTCGCTGCGCGGCATGCCGTTCCGCCGGTGGCAGCAACTCGCGCGGGCCGAGGTCGCCATCGCCATCGCCGACGCCGAGCGCAAGGTCCGGGTCGGCGAAAAGATCCGCCTCTACCTGATCGTCACGTTCGCCTGCGCGCTGACCACCATCGGCTTCTGGGGCGTCGTGGTGTCGCGCACCGACACCTTCAACACCATTGCCGCGGTGATCATCGGTCTGGCCGGCCTGATCCTGGCCGGAGTGGCGCTCGGCCTGCTGACCACCGCCTACGTGCGGCGCTGGGAAGCGGTCAACCGGCACCGGGACTGGCGCAGGATCCTCGATCTTGGGCGCCGCATCCACATCCTGCGCCTGAAGCTGGAGAAGGAGGAGGAGGATCTGGAAAAAGAGCGGGAAGACGCCCAGGCCGGCAAGCCGCGCCCGCCGCGCGACCACGCCAAATCATGACGAGGGGCTTGGCGCTGGACGTGCGCGCCGGGCGCCCACCGGCACCGGCAACCCTCTCATCGCCCGTCAGGTTGCGACGACGGGCCACCGCGCGGGCGGCCCGGCGCAT
>JANQIL010000008.1 GCA_028282245.1 Magnetospira sp. | reverse complement strand
ATCGGCGGTCCGCGGCGTGGCCGGTGTTGAGCTATTATCGCGGCTGCGCGGCACTGGCGCGCGGCGACCGGATCGGTGCCCGGGCGCATTTCACGTGTTTTCGGGAAGTCGTGACGGCGCCCGACAGCCGCTTCGACCCGGCCCGCCATCCGCAACTCAACGTGATGTACCGTCAGGGGACCCTGGTCGCCGGGTCGGACGAAGTGGCGTGCCGCCGAACCCTGGCCGGCCTTGATCCGGCCGCCCACGGGCACGGCGAGGAGGTGCTGCGGGCGCGCGAAACGGCGGGCGAGGGCTGGGTGATTGCCGGGCTGGCCGACGGCCGCTATTTCGATCTCTACGCCGAGCGGTTCGTTGCCTCGGCGATGCGCCATCTACCAGGCGCGACGTTGCACCTGCATCTGGTGGCGCCGGGTCCGGACAGTCTCGACGTCGCGCGGCGACTGGCGGTCCGGGCGCCGACCCTGACCGTCCGCGTGGAGGCCGATCCGCCGTGGCGGCATCCGGCGTTTTACGCCTGCGACCGGTTTTTCGTGCTGCCGCGCCTGCTCCGCCGGTACCGGCGTGGAGTTGTCATGCTCGACATCGACCTTGAGGTCCAGTCGGAGTTCGGCGGCTTGCTCGCCCTGCTGGAGGGGCACGATTTCGGCTGCTTCACCAGCCGGCGCTGGGAGCCGGCCTCCGTTTATCAGGCCGGCGTCATGGCGGCGGCGCCGACCGTCCCGGCGGCGCGCCTGCTCGACGATCTGGGGCGGTTCTGCCTGCCGGTCCTCGCCGATCCGGCGGCGCGACCGCAATTCCTGTGGATGCTCGATCAGGCGGCCCTGTTCTCGATCCTGGTCGACGCGCGGGCGCGCGGCGGCGACATCGCGTTCGCGGCGCTGGATGCGCTGTCCGGACGCCCATTGGCCGATTTCGCGCGCGGACCGGATGATTCCGAGGCCAAGCACGCCGCCTGGAGCCGGTCGACCCGCGACGGAATGGCGAGCGGTTAATCCGCCGGCCGTCGGTGCGCCGCCACCTGGGCCAGGATTACCTCGGCGACGCGGGCCTCGCAGCCGATCGCCCGACAGTACCATAGCCGGCGGCCGGCCAGATCAGGGGGGCCGGCCGGCGCGCCGGTCGCGGCCAGCCGGGCGAGGGCGGGATCGGCCGGGTCGAGGCCGAGCAGACGCGGCACGTCCTCGGCCCCGTGCAGGCCGTTGGAGATCATGAACGGGATGACGATCACGTTGGCCTTGTCGGTGTCCCGCGACCATTGGTCGACCAGCGGCGGATGCTCCAGGAAGGCGGTGCGCACGTCGGCCGCCAGGTCCATCTCCGCCAGCCTGTCGGCCACCGCCCGCGTCTGGATGGCCGACACCTGATTGCGCGACGATCCATGGCCGACCAGAATCAGGCAGGTATGGTCCGGATGCAGACCGTGCTCGGTAATGATCGAACAGGCCCGATCGGCCAGGATTTCGGCCATCAAGGGGTGGGTGCCGACCGGGTCGCAGAGCACGATGCGCTGGCCGTCGCGCTCGGTGATCGGCCCCCGCAGGCCCATCTCGCGCGGTATCACCTCGCCGGTGATGTAGCCCTTGCAGGCAAGGTTGGGGACCACGTAGACGGTCGCGGCGTCGATCCCGTCCAGGCAGTCGGCGAGCCGTGGCGCCTCCTTCCAGAACCCGCAGCGGACGTCGCGGAACAAGCCGGTCGCGCGCAACGCCGTCGCCTGGTCGCGGGTCGCCTCGCCGGAGTTGGGATGACGACTCGAACCGTGTCCGATCAGGACCAGGGCGCAGTCGGACAGATCGGGTTCAGCCATGAGCTTCGATGTCGCAACGCGCGCTCGGAGCCTTCCAGGCCAGGGTCTCGGCCAGGGCGACCACCGGCCCGATGACCAGCACCGCCGGGGCCTGGAAGTTCTCGCGTTCCAGCATCGCCGGCAGGTCGGCGAGGGTGGTTGCGGCGGCCCGCTGGCGCGGAGTGGTGCCCGACTGCACGGCGGCGGCCGGAGTGTCGGCCGCGAGGCCGTGGGCGATCAGTTGCGCGGAGATGGTTGCCGCGTTGGTCAGCCCCATGTAGACCACCAGGGTGGTTTGCGGATCGGCCAGCCCGGCCCAGTCCAGATCCAGGTCGCCGGCTTCCCGCAGGTGGCCGGTGATGATCCGCGCGCCGGTCGCCAGCCCCCGGTGGGTGAGGGGAATCCCCGCGTAGGCGGTGCAGCCGGCCGAGGCGGTGATTCCGGGAACGATCTCGAAGCAGATTCCATGCTCGGCCAGGTGCAGAGCCTCCTCCGAGCCGCGTCCGAAGATGAACGGGTCGCCGCCCTTCAGGCGCACCACCCGGCGGCTGGTGCGCGCCAGATTGACCAGGGTGTCGTTGATGTCCCCCTGCTTCATGTGGTGGTGGCGGGCCGCCTTGCCGGCGAAGATGCGGGTCGCGCCGGACGGGATCAGGGCCAGGATTTCGTCCGACACCAGCCGGTCGTAGACCACGACGTCGGCCTGCTGGATCAGGCGCAGGGCCTTCACGGTCAACAGCTCGGGGTCGCCGGGGCCGGCTCCGACAAGGGCCACGCAGGGTCCGGCTTCGGGTGTCTTGTTCATGCGGAGACTCCGGCGGCGCGGGGCCGCCCGCGACCGAGATCGCGCCACCGGCGGACGAAGCGCAGGAACCGTGCGGTCCAGGGATTGTCGACCACATGCCGCAAATGACCGTATCCGGCCAGCAGGTTCTTGTAAACGATGCCGTCGTGGCGGCCATCCACCCCGTGCCCGCGCAGCACCTCCCAGGCGAAGGTCAGCGGTTCGGTGACGTTCTCCAGGCGCGAGTAGTGGAACTCGTGGGCCGCGAACGCGGCCGCCGCGTCGTCGTCCGCCGGCCAGGGCGCCGCCGTCGTCTCGCGCAGGCGGATGTAACCGCGCCCCTGCGGGCGCCCGCACATCACGCTGTCGCCCGGAATCACGCCGCACATCTCGTGGCGGGCGCCGTTCCAGACGATGGCCCGCGATAGATACATCAGGCCGCCGCATTCGGCGTAGGCCGGCAGGCCGGCCTCGATGGCGTCTCGGATGTCGTGCCGCAGGGCGGCGTTGGCGGACAGGGCCGCGGCCTGGGTTTCCGGGAACCCGCCGCCGATGAACAGGCCGTCGGCGTCCGGCAGCCGCCGGTCGCGGGTGGCATCGAAAAACGCCAGATCGGCGCCGCCCGCCCGCAGCGCGTCCAGGTCGCCCGGATAGTAGAAACCGAAGGCCGCGTCGCGGGCCACCGCGATCCGGAGGTCGGCCGTCGTCGGCCGCGCCTCGGGCCGCGCCACCGCCGGCATCGGCGCCGTGGCGGCGACATCGATCAGCCGGTCGAGATCCACCGACGCCGCCGTCCGGTCGGCCAGCCGTTCGATATGGGCGCCGGCCTCGGGGGCCTCGTTGCTGGGCATCAGGCCCAGGTGCCGCTCGGGAATTCGCAGGTCCGGATCGGCCATCAGGACGCCCAGCACCGGGATGTCGGTGTAGCGCTCGACGGCCGCCCGCAGCTTCGATTCATGGCGCGCGCCGCCCACCTGGTTGAGGATCACCCCGGCGATTCGCACCGCCGGGTCGAAGGCCTGATAACCGAGCAACAGGGGAGCCACGCCGCGCAGGGTGCCGCGAGTGTCGAGAACCAGGATGACCGGCGCGCCGAGCAGCCTGGCGAGCGCCGCGTTGCTGTCGGTGCCCTCCGGGTCGAGGCCGTCGTGCAGGCCCTTGTTGCCCTCGACGAGGGAAATGTCGGCGCTCTGCGCGAACCGACCGAAGACCCGCCGAATCTCGGCGGGCGTCTGCACGTTGAAGTCCAGGTTGTGGCACGGCCGGCCGGCGGCGCGCCCGAGCCACAGTGGGTCGATGTAATCGGGACCCCGCTTGAACGGTTGCACCGCCAACCCGCGTCGCGCCAGGGCGGCGCACAGCCCGATGCTCAGGGTCGTCTTGCCGGACGACTTGTGGGCGGCCGAGATGTAGACGTGACCCATGCCGTGCCTCAGGCCGACTGGGCCAGCGCCCGCTCCTCGGCCAGTTCGGCCTGGGTTTTGTCGTGGTCCGGGTCGAGGAAGCGGTTGGAGAGGTTGTCCGGCACCACCCGCAGGGTCTTGGCCGACAGCACGATGATGAGAAGCGCGATCGCGAAGCCGAGCAGGCCGAGGCCGACCTCCCACATGGACGGGACGTAGGATGCCACCACGCCGTCGGCGAAGCCGGAGCTCACCTCCATCCCCGGGAACAGCAGCAGCGGGAACGCCTGGCCGCCGATGATGGTCACGTACATCTGGGCCATTCCGCCGAGGAGGATCAGCACCGAGGCGCCGGCGATGACGCTGAACGAATCCCGGGTCCCCGGATGGAACAGCAGGAGCAGCGGCGCCACGTAGCCTATTCCCACCTGGCCCAGCCAGAACAGGGCGGTGTAGATCCCGCCGTCGAGCAGGATGAAGCGCTCCCAGGCGGCGTGTTCGGGCGCATAGAGATTGGTGAGGTGGTAGATCACCGTGAAATAGGCCGAACCGCCAACGAACAGGCGCAGCATGGAACGGAACCGATAGGTCACGAAGGATCCGAGTTCGCGGCCGGTCCAGTTGTACAGGCCCATGATCACCAGGTTGAACGCGGCAAGGCCATAGGCGAAGGAGAACACGATGAACATCGGCGCCATGATCGCCGCGTCATAGGCCTGGCGGGCGATCACGAAGCCGAAAATGGAGCCGGTGCCGGTGGTCAGGGCGAGCCGCCACAGGAACGCGACGATGCCGGCGCCGTGGGCGTGCGGCTGCATGCGGCGTTCCATCATCATCCACAGGTAGGTCAGGATGATGAGCAGGAACCCGATATAGAGATAGATATTCCAGGCGAAGATGGATTTGAAGTTGTAGTGGGTCATGGCCACCGTCAGGCGGTCCGGGCGTCCCAGGTCGAGCACCAGCACGGCCAGGCCGCCGACCAGCAGGGCGGCCGAGACCACGGTGGATAGTGGCGCCAGCGGCTTGTACATCTGCTTGCCGAACACCGAACTGATCGATGCCACGTTGAGCGCCCCCGAGGCGGCGACGATCAGGAACACCGCGAACACGTGCGGGGTGCCCCACATCACCTGATTGTTCATCCCGGTGATCACGTGGCCGCTGTGTTCCATGGTATAGGCGCAGCCGAGGCCGACCAGGATCAGCAGCCCGATCCAGGCGAGCGGCCCGTAGAACGATATCCCCTGGAGCCCCAGGTGATCGAGATTGATGCGTTTCGACATCGCGTCCTCTCCGCCTAGAAGCCGTGGTAAAGCACGCCCTGGTGCAGGCCCAGGTCGGCGCGGATTCGGGTGGTGGCGATTTGCGAGATCCGCTTGGCGATCGCGCTTTCGGGATCGTTGAGGTCGCCGAACAGCATGGCGTCGCCGGCTCTCGCCGCGCAGGCCTCGACGCAGGCCGGGACGCGGCCGGCGTCGACCCGGTGGACGCACAGGGTGCAGCTCTCGACCGTTCCCTTGCCGCGCGGCGAATAGGCCTTCTGGCCCTCGATGTCCTCGTGCACGAAGGACCGCGCCTTGTAGGGGCAGGCCACCATGCAGTAGCGGCACCCGATGCAGATGTGCTTGTCCACCAGCACGATGCCATCGGCCCGCTTGAACGAGGCGCCGGTCGGGCAGACATCGGCGCAGGGCGGATATTCGCAGTGCTGGCACATCATCGGCAGCGAGAAGGCGTAGCCGGTTCGCGGGTCGCGCACCTCCACCTTGCGAATCCACTGGGCATCCTGATCGGGCCGGCTCAGCGGTTCGTCGGTCCAGCCGTGCTCGGTCTGGCAGGCGGCGACGCAGTGGTCGCAGCCGGCCTCGCACTTGGTGGTGTCGATCAGCAGGCCCCAGCGCACCGCGTCGGTCACCGGCTCGGTCGGCATCCGGGCGCCGGCGGCGCGCGGCGCCACCAGCAGGATGCCGGGCGCGATCGCGGTCGCGGCGACGGCCAGGGCACCGCCCAGCAGGCGGCGGCGGTCGGGATCATCCGGTCGGTCGTTGTATCGGGTCATTCGGCACCCCCTTCCGACGCCGTGCTTTCCGGGGTGTGGCAGCCGAAGCAGTCGATGCTGACCGCCGCGTAATCATGACATTCCCGGCAGAACCCGTAGAGGGTATGCGCCGTCACCTCCGGGCGCGGGTCCGGGGTGGCGTGGCACTCGACGCAGTCCTTGAGGGCATACTTGGTCCCCCGGATGCCGCCGTGCACCGTGTCGTCCCGCTGGTGCAGCAGGTATTCCATGTGGTTGCGCCGCATCGTCTCGGTCGGCTCCACGCACTGGTCTCCCGTGCCCCTGGCCGGCATCGGCAGGGGAACGCCATCGCCGGCCACGGCCGGAACGGCGCCCAGCGCAAGCCCGACGCACACCAGCAATACCCCCGTCAAGCGTGTCATCGGATCACTCCCCGAGCCCCATGTCGATGTAGCCGGTCGGGCAGACATCGGCGCAGATATGGCAGCCGATGCAGCGGGTATAATCCGTGTAGACATAGCGCCCGACCGCGCGCTCGCTTTTCTTGGTCCGCTTGACGGCGTCCTGCGGGCAGAAGATCACGCAGTTGTCGCACTCGAAGCACATGCCGCAGGACATGCACCGCTTGCCCTCGTCCTGCGCCGCCTCCTCGGTCAGGCTCTTGATGCGCTCCTGGAAATTGCCGAGCACCTGGTCGCCCTCGATGTGGATCTCGGGCCGCCGGTTGCGTTCCTTGTAGGGGAAGTGGCCGAGGAACAGGTCGCCATGCGGGATGATCTCGGCGAACGACCGATCCTCGTAGTTGTGGACCGCGAAATCGGCCTCCGAGGTGCCGCGGGCCGGACCCTCGAACTTTTCGGGATCGAGACCGCGTCCACGCAGTTCGTCGAGCAGGTTGAAATGGTGGACGTCGACGCGCGGCCGCTTCGGGAGGTCGTCGATCCCCTGAAGGGCCTTGCTGATCGATTCGGCGGCGATGGAGCCGTGGCCGATGGCGGTGGTCAGGAGGTGCGGGCGGATGATGTCGCCGCCGGCGAAATGCTTGGCCTCGCGGCCCTTGACCTGGAACAGCCGGTCGGCCTCGATGAAGCCGCGCCCGTTGTCCAGGGAATCGAGGCCGGTCATGTCGCCCATCTGGCCGATCGCCGAGACGACCAAATCGCACTCGATCTCGAACTCGGTGCCCTCGGTGGGGATCGGCCGCATGCCGTCCATGGTGCATGCGCACATCTTCAATGCGCGAGCCCGCCCGTTGGCATCCTTGAGGACCTCCAGCGGCATCACCCCGCCCTTGATCTCGACGCCCTCGCGCAGGGCGTCCTGGCGCTCGTGCTCGGCCGCCGTCATTTCCTCGATCGGGAACAGCGAGGTGAGCACCGACTTGACGCCCTGGCGGGCCGCCGTGCCGGCCACGTCGTGGGCGGTATGGCCGAGGACGACCGATTCCGGGCGGTCCTTCTCGCGGGTGGTCGAGATGTGGCCGAGGCGGCGCGCCACCGAGGCGACGTCGATGGAGGTGTCGCCGCCGCCGACCACGACGATGCGCTGGGTGACGTATTTCAGGCGGCCCTCGTTGAAGGCGCGCAGGAAATCGACTCCGGTGAGACAGTTCGGGGTGCCGTCCCAGCCGTCGACCGGCAGGCCACGGCCCTTCTGGGCGCCGATCGCCCAGAACACGGCGTCGAAATCCTTGTCAATCTGGTCGATCGAGATATCGACCCCGATCCGCACCCCGCAGCGGGCCTCGACCCCCATGTCGAGGATGCGCCGGATCTCGGCGTCCAGCATGGCGCGCGGGGTCCGGTAGCCGGGGATGCCGTAACGCATCATGCCGCCCAGCTCCGGCAGACTTTCGAACACCGTCACCGCGTGGCCGTCGCGGCGCAGGAAGAACGCCGCGGCCAGTCCGGCCGGCCCGCCGCCGATCACCGCTACCTTGTGGCCGGTCTCCTTGGATGGCCTGGGGAAGCTCATGTTGTTTTCGATGGCCCAGTCGCCCACGTACTGCTCGACCGAATTGATGCCCACGAAGTCGTCGACCTCGTTGCGGTTGCAGCCATCCTCGCAGGGCGCCGGGCAGACACGGCCCATGGCGGCCGGGAAGGGGTTGGCCTCGACCATGCGTCGGAAGGCGTACTCCTGCCAGGGCATGCCGTCCACCGGCGGCTTGTCCATGCCGCGCGCGATGGCCAGCCAGCCCCGGATGTCGTGGCCCGACGGACAGCTCCCCTGGCAGGGCGGCGTCTTGTGAACGTAGGTCGGACACTTGTGCGACCAACTGGCCTGGAAAATCTTGTCCTCGTAACGTTTCCACTCGATATCGCCGTCCTTGTAGCGGCGATAGTTCAGGGCCGTGCTGGCGTTTTCCCGATTCATGGTTTCCTTCCCGTGCTCTTGGTCCGTGCTTTCTACGAGCGCTCCCGCTTATTCCTTGGTGCCCAATTGGATGGCGTTGCCGACCAACTGATGGACGCTGACAACCGCGTCCATGTCGAATCCGTAATAGGGCATCACCTTGGTGAACTGGCTCTTGCAAATCGCGCAGATGGCCGCCATGTGGGTGACCCCGTGATAATCGCGCGCCTCGTTGAGCGCTTCCATGCGCGGCAGCGCTCCCTTGACCCGTAGCTCCATCAGGTCGTCGGTCAGCAGGCCGCCGCCGCCGCCGCAGCAGAAGGTGCTTTCCCGGGTCGTGTTGGGATCCATCTCGACGAATTTGTTGCAGCTCGCCTTGATCACCTCGCGCGGGATGTGGAATTGGCCGCCCGGCGTGTCGCCCATCCGCGAGGCGCGCGCCACGTTGCACGAATCGTGGAAGGTCAGCGTCATGTGATCGTTGGCCTGTTTGTCCAGGTTGAGGGCGCCGCGCTGGATCAGGTCGTGGGTGAATTCGCAGATGTGTTGCGGGACCGGATAGCGGGGATCGAGGAAGTCCCATGGTCCGGCCAGGGTGTTGAGGAACGAGTAGGCAACCCGCCAGGCATGGCCGCATTCCCCGAACACGATCCGCTTGACGCCCAGGTCGAGCGCCGCTTGGCGAATGCGGTTGGCGATCTTGTGCATCTGGTCGTAGGAGCCGATGAAGAGGGCGAAGTTGGCCGCCTCCGAGGCATGGGAACTGACCGTCCACGAAACACCCGCCTGATGGAACACCTTGCCGTAGCCGACCAGGCCATCGATATGGGGTTCGGCGAAGAAATCGGCCGACGGGGTGACCAGCAGAACGTCGGCGCCCTGCTGGTTGACCGGGTACTTGACGTCGGCGCCGGTGTCCTCCTTGACCTCTTCCTCCAGGTCCTCCAGCGTCGCTTCCAGCGCCGGCAGCGGCAGGCCCAGGTTGTTGCCGATCTTGTGGACCTTGCCGATGATCTCGTTGGAATATTTCTGGCCGACTCCGATGTGGTCCATGATCTCGCGACCGGCCATGGAGATTTCGGCGGTATCGATGCCGTAGGGGCAGAACACCGAGCAGCGGCGGCACTGGGAGCACTGGTGGAAATACGTGTACCAGTCGTCCAGGACCTCGCGCGTCATGTCCCTTGCGCCCACGAGGCCGGGCGCGATTCGGCCGGCGAGGGTGAAATAGCGGCGGTAGACCTGACGCAGCAGGTCCTGGCGCGCCACCGGCATGTTCTTGGGGTCGTTGGTGCCCAGGTAATAGTGGCACTTGTCGGTGCAGGCCCCGCACTTCACGCAGGAATCCAGGAACACCTTGAGGGATTTGTAGCGGGTCAGCAGATCGCCCAGCTTGGCGACCGCCTTGTTTTCCCAGTCGTCGACCAGCTCGCCCGGGAAGCCGAGGGGTTCCTGGTGCTCGGGCTTGGCGATGAACGGCTGCGAATGCGCCATCGCATCCGGTTGAATGGCCGGGATGTCGCGGTAATCGCGGAACGCCGGTGTCTCGAATTTCGCTTTGGCCAAGGGTGCCTCCCGTCGTCCTGCCCGGTTACCGGTCGCGCGCCGTGTCAAGGGGCGCCGCCCAGGGCGCCACGTGACGGGTCTCGCGCGGATTGTCGACCATGTTGCGGCTCGGGCTGAAGAACACGCCCGGCGCGTGCAGCAGCTTGCTGAACGGGAACACGATCATCAGCGCGGCGACCAGCCCCAGATGAATCAGCAGCAGCGGATCGCCCGGCAGCGGCTGCCAGTCGAAATAGAGCAGGCCGAGCGTGAACGCCTTCAACTGAACGATATCGGTGTGCACGACGTATGTCATGCCGAGGCCGGAAACGCCGATGGCGACCAGCAGGGCCAGCATCAGGTGGTCGGACGGGCTGGAGATGTAGCGCACCCGGTCGACCACCAGCCGGCGGGCCCACAGGCCGAGCAGGCCGACCACCATCGCCATGCCGCCGTAAATGCCGAACGGCTGGGCCAGATGCACCAGCCCCCACACCGGCTCGGTGAAATAGCGCAGGTGGCGGGCCACCACCAGCAGCAGGCCGGCGTGGAACAGCACCGCGAAAATCCAGATCCACCGATTGGACTTGAACAGGCTCTCGAAGAGCGCCACCTCTCTGAGGAGGCGCATGGCGACGCCGCCTCGGGTGACCGGGGCCGGGGTGGTCGGGATCTTCAACGGGGCCGGTACCGTCGCGAACTGCCAGATCTTGCGCGCCAATCCCACAATCATGATCAGGGCCGCCGCATGGAACAACAGGACATAAAGGTACGTTAGGAGCGACATCGCGGCGCTCTCCCTCGCCAAAAACCCAGAAATGTCAAACCCATGCCGTCGCCTCGAAGCCGAGGCCGCCGGTCATCCGGTGCGCGACGGGGCGGCCGGTGCCGCCGCCGCCGCGTCGCCGATCAGACGCAGCCGGTCGGCTTCGGAAGGCCGCCGATTTTACAGGCCTGCTTGGCCGGACCGTACGGGAACAGCTCGTACAGGTACTTGTTCGAGCCCTTTTCCGGGCCGAGCTTCTTGCCGATGGCCTTGACCAGCACCCGAATGGCCGGGGCGATCTGATATTCCTCGTAATACTCGCGAAGAAAATCGATCACTTCCCAGTGTTCGGCCGTCATTTCCACGCCTTCGTCCTTGGCGATCAGGTCGGCCACGTCCTTGTCCCATTCGGACAGGTTCGTGAGGTAGCCTTCCTCGTCGTGTTCGATGGTTTTGCCGTTTACTTCATATGCCATGTCTTTGGTTCTCCTGGTTTATTCTCGGTCATGAATCCGTGCCGTTGGTCGGTTGCGGTGACGGCTCAAAGCCAAGTGTTGCTCGGCCCCTTGTCCACCACCAGATCCACGAACCCCTCGTAATCGACCAACTCGATACCGTCAATCACCTGCTCGGTGACGCCGCGCGCCTTTATGTCGGCGCTCAGCACGTAAAACGAGCGGTCGGCCATGGCGGTCTTGACGGATTCGCTCATCGCGGTGTTGTCGAGCGCGCCGTAGACGCCGTCCTCGATGAACAGGATCGGGCTGCCCGGCTCGGAAAGCCGCAGGCAGGATTCCAGGGCGTTTCGCTCGAACGGCGATTTCGCGACGATGTGCAGCATGTTTCCGATCTCCCCTTGCTCTTGACGTTATCCGGAAATCACCACGTCCTGTCCGGCGATGAGCGTCGCCATCTCGGACGCCGGAATCACCTGCACGTCGACGATGAAATTGTCTTCCGAAAGACCGCGCGCCTCCATGGATTCCTTCTCCACGAACAACTGTTCGATGTCGTAGCCCTCGAGCGCCCGATAGGTCTTGGAAAAATTCTTCATGCCGCTGGTCTCGGCGGTGTCGCAGCCCTTCATGATCTGATAGACGCCGTCGTCGACGAAGGCCAGACAGACCTCCTGGTCGAAGGCGGCGGAGATCAGAACCGTTTCCAGGACCTCCAGGGCGTAGATCGTTCCGTAGGGCGCCTTGCGGTTCAGGAACATGAACTTCTTGACGACGCCTTCGGTCTCGAATTCGAATTCTGCCATTGTGTCCCCCTCAGTCGCCGAACGTGACCAGACGGTCGCAGCCCATGCCGGCCTCGATAAGTTGACCGAGGCCGGAAATCCGGAATCCGTCGGCCAGGATGTCGTCCTTGATGCCGCGCCGCAGGCCGGCGGCGACGCAGACCACCAGGTCCACGCCGTGGTCGTCCGCCAGCTTGCCCCACAGCTTCACCAGATCGCGGTCGTCCGATTGCGGTTCGGACAGTTTGTTGCCGTTGTTCACGCCGTCATAATAGAAGAACACGCGCGGCACCTGATGCCCCTTGGCGATCGCCGCCTTGGCGAACATGTACGCGGAATCCGATGCCTGATGCGTGAACGGCCCTTCATTGACGAGGATGCCGATGTTCATGGGTCACTCTCCCCCCGGTGTCCCTTGGTCCATGTGCTCTCTTGATCCTGGCGTCCGCCACGCCCACTAGAAGTGGACGTGGGAGGACTGATTCAGGGTGTAGCGCCCGCCGCGCCAGTCATCGATGTGATGCTTGGTGAACGGCAGTCCGGTCAACTCGAAGAACTTCGGCCAGCCGATGCGCTCGATCCATTCGTTCATGCGCTCCCAGGCCTTGGCGTTGTCCTTGTAGGCGCGCAGGATCTTGGTCACCACCTCGGCGACCTCCGGCCAACGCGGCGCGTTGTTCGGCAGGCCGGCGTAGACCAGCTTGTGGAAGGCCGGGCTCGACCGGGTCGAGGAGTGCTTTCCGCCGACCCAGATGGCCAGCTTGGAATTCTCCGGGTCGTTGATCTGCATCGGCGGGCAGGGCGGGTAGCAGGCGCCGCAGCAGACGCATTTGCGCTCGTCCACTTCCAGGCTCGGCTTGCCGTTGACCAGCGCCGGGCGAATCGCGGCGACCGGGCAGCGGGCGATCACGGCCGGCCGCTCGCACATGTTGGACACCAGGTCGTGGTTGATCACCGGCGGCTTGGTGTGCTGGATGTTGATGGCGATGTCGCCCTGACCGCCGCAGTTGATCTGACAGCACGACGTGGTGATTTTCACCCGGTTCGGCATCTCCTCCTTGACGAAGTCCTCGTAGAGGACATCCATCAGCGCCTTCACCACGCCCGAGGCGTCGGTGCCCGGAATGTCGCAATGCAACCAGCCCTGGGTGTGCGAGATCATGGAGATCGAGTTGCCGGTGCCGCCGACCGGGAAACCCTCGCCGGTCAGCTTCTCGACCAGCGGGTCGACCTTGGCCTCGTCGGAGACCATGAACTCGATGTTCGAGCGGGCGGTGAAGCGGACGTGACCCTCGGCGAACTCGTCGGCGATGTCGGCCAGCTTGCGGATGGTGTAGACGTCCATCTGCCGCTGGGTGCCGGCCTTGACGGTCCAGATCTCGTCGCCGCTCTTGGCCACGTGATGCAGGACGCCCGGACGCGGGCGGTCGTGCCAGGCCCAGTTGCCGTAGTTCTTGACCATCATCGGGTGCATGTACGGCGCCGGGTCCGGAACCCCCGATTCAATCGGCATGCGCGGCTTGTCGCTCATGTTCTGTTGCCTCCGAAAAATTCTTGAACGCGCCCCCTCGGGGCGCCTGTTTCCTGTCTTCCCGCCGAGCGCGACCCGAATGCCGAGATGCCGCGCCGGCGGCGTCCCGAAACCCGGATGTCGGCGGTCGGCCCGCGATCCCGGCCGTCTACTCGGCGGCCGCCGCGGCCTGCTTGCGCTTGTTCCACTTCTCGACTTCCTGATCCCAGTCGTCGGTGCGGACATAGGACGAGGTGCGCGGATGCTTGACCATGTTGGGGTCCACGTCCAGGCCGATGCCCTCAAGGAAGCTGACCAGGCCGATGCGCTCGATCATCTCGCCGGTGCGCTCGTGCTCCAGGGCGTTCTCGGCGAAGAAATCGAGGACGTTCTGGGCCAGCTCGGCCAGTTTCTCGTAATCCTCGTCGGTCTCCAGGCGCATGAACGGAACCACCACGGAGCCCATCAGGTCGCCGATCTTGAGGGTCCGCTTGCCGCCGACCAGGATGGTGCAACCCTTCACGTCGCCCGGCGACAGGGCCTTGGTCAGCACGTTGATGCAGTGCATGCAGCGGACGCAGGAGTGATTGTCGACGTCCAGGGTATCGTCGTCGTTGAGCGACAGGGCCCGAGTCGGGCACATGTTGATCACCTGATCGATGATCTCCTTGCGGCCCATCTGCGCGACGTAGTCCTTGAATACGTCCTGGTCGACCTTCATGTCGTCGGCCCAGGTGCCGAGTACCGCGAAGTCGGAGCGGTGCGAGGCGTTCACGCAGTCGTTGGCGCAGCCCGAGAACTTGGCCTTGAACTTGTAGGGCAGCGACGGCCGGTGCATGTCGTCGAGCATCGCGTTGATGACGGTGCGCATGGCCTTCGATTCGTCGTAGCACGACTGCTCGCACCGCGCCGCGCCGACGCAGCTCATGGAGGTGCGCAGGCCGGCCCCGGCGCCGCCGAGGTCGAATCCGAGATCGTTAAGCTCGTCGAACGCCGCCTGCACCTGATCGGTGTTGGCGCCCTGGAACATGATATCGCCCGACTGGCCGTGGAAGGCGATCAGGCCGGAGCCGTTGCGCTCCCAGATGTCGCACATGTCGCGCAGCAGGTCGCTGGAATAATGCATGCCGGCCGGAGGCATCACGCGCAGGGTATGGAATTCCCTGGATTCCGGATACTTGCTCGCCACCTCGGAGAAGCGGGGGATGATGCCGGCGCCGTAGCCGCGCACGCCCACGGTGCCACCCTTCCAGTAGCCCTTGCGGGTCTCGTAGGAATGCTCCAGCTGACCCAGAAGGCTCTTCACCATCGGGGCGTACTGCTTGTCCTCGTCCTGGGCCAGCCGTTTCAATCCGGTCACGAAGCTCGGCCAGGGACCGTCCTCAAGCTGATCCAGTAGGGGCGTGTCGGGCATCTTGTTCGCCATGTCTGTCGACCTCCAGTGGTTTCCTACCCGCCATCGCGCCGCAACCCTGAACCGGCGCGCAGGCTGTGTTCCTCTTCGCGGGAAATTTCATCTAAACACCCCCCGGCGCTCGGTCGTCGGACCAGCGCTCCCCCGGGGTCTGCAACGGGCGGATGGACACCCGTGCCTAGACGATCTCCCTGTTGTCCGGTCGCCCTGTTGTTGTTGTCTGGGGTCGACCTAATATCCTTACCAAACCGGCACATTTATATCAACACAAGCTAATATAATCAATGTGCCCCAACGAATCTAGAAAATTCTTTCGCTGGATCGAATTCGGGTAGTGCGTTGATCGCGCTTATTTTTTCTGGTCTTTTGCGCACTGCGTGAGCATATATTAGAATAATTGTAATCTAAAACGATGTCCAGGGAAACCGTCTGTTTCGGATCGTCCCATGGCCGCCGTGGGGACATCGCCGAGCCTCCGCGAGGGCTCGTTCGCGACGCGAGGCAAGCACGATACCGGAATTATAAATGTCTAATATTATTGAAAAATTGAGCGCCCCGGTCGGGCTTGCCAAAGGGGTGGGCGAGGCGACGCCAGGAAATCTCGGAGGATTCCCGGCATCAACAGTAGGGCCGGTCCTCGTGCAAGGGGTTGGGGTGTTTCAAGGTGCGATTCGGAAAATTCTCGGCGCGCGCCATCTATAAAATACGTTTTTATATTGCCCTTGCATGAATGCGGAATTGAAGAGTGGAAAACAAGGTAGTAATAAAATAATTACAATATTTAAAGGTAAATATGCGCGCGGGTCGGTGGTTGCGTCGCGGCGCCGGCGCCCTATAACAAGGACGCCCCCAAAAGCAAGGGGAGACCGGCGAACCGCCCAGGGAGAGTTCACGATGACCGACGGCCCATTCGATCTTCAGGCCCATGATGCCTATCGGCGCTGGCGCGACGCCAAGCTGGACGGCTATCCGGGGACGGTGGGCGACCTGCTGGTGACGGTCGCCGATCCGGCGGCGCCGAACGATGCCGAGCGGGCGGCGATCCGGGCGCGGATTGGAAAATGCAACATGGCGCTGTACCGCTTCGCGAATCCGCCGGCCGATCCGAAAGCGGCGGTGCGGGCGTTCGGTGCCGCGTTCGGCCTCGCGCGTCTGGACGCCCACCTGCAATCGGACGCGAGTTGCATCACCGCCCTGGAGGTCGCCGCCGACGATGCCCGGACCCGCTATATCCCCTATACCGATCGGCCGATTCAGTGGCATACGGATGGCTATTACAATCTCCCCGAGGATCGCGTCCGAGGCCTGATCCTGCACTGCGCGCGGCCGGCCGTCGAGGGTGGCGAAAACGCACTGCTCGATCCGGAAATCGCCTATATCGTGCTACGCGACGCCGATCCGGCTTTCATCGCGGCGCTGGCCCATCCGCGCGCCTTCGTGGTGCCGCCCAACGAATCCGACGGCGACACGATTCGCGGCGAGCGGGCCAATCCGGTGTTTTACGTGGACCCGGCGAGCGGCGTCCCGTGCATGAATTTTTCGCAGCGCAAACGCAACATGGCGTGGCGCGACGACGCGGCGACCCGTGACGCCCTGCAATGCCTGAACGAATTCCTGGCCTCCGACAGCCCCTACATCTTTCGCCACCGCATGGCGCCGGGCGAGGGCGTGATCTGCAACAACGTTCTGCACAACCGTTCCGGATTCACTGACGGCGAAACGAAGCGGCTGATGTTCCGGGGCCGATACATGGATCGCGTCGCGGCCTGACATCAGCGGGGAAGGGGAGGTGCCGATGACCACCGGCGGACACGGCGAGGAGGTGCGCGAGCTGGAGATTCTGGCCGCGCCCTGGGCCAAGGAGGTTGCGCTCCACGACCTGACCTTCGAGAACGGCTTCAAGATGCTGCGCCTGCGGATCAAGGAGAAACGGCGGTTCACCGACCTGGACCTGGATATCGAGACGGCGGAAGTGCTGCGCGACCGCCTGTCCCTGTGGCTGGATATCCAGCGGCGGGGCTGATGCCGTAACCGAATCTGGCGGCGCCGTTCGGCGAAACGTCCCGGCGCGGCGTCGGGCGTGCCGCTTCGCCGGGCGGCTCGGCGCCTCTCTACCGGCTGGACCTGAGAGTCGCATCGGAGTCAGAATAACCGGGTTCCGCGACCGCAAGGAGCCGCCATGTCCCTCGTCCGCAACCCCGCCGTCGCCGGGGCCTTTTACGCCGATGTCCCCGAGGCGCTGCGGGCCGACGTGCGGCGCCATCTGGACGCGGCCGGCGCGCTCGACGGCCCGGTGCCGAAGGCGATCATCGCGCCGCATGCCGGATTCATGTATTCGGGGCCCGTCGCCGCCTCGGCCTATGCGCGGCTGCGCCCCGCCGGGGCCGCCATCCGGCGGGTGGTGCTGCTCGGTCCCTGCCACCGGGTGGCGGTGCGCGGCCTGGCGGCCAGCGGCGCCGATGCCTGGCGGACGCCGCTCGGCGACGTGCCGCTCGACGCGTCCCTGCGCGACGATCTGGTGCGCCGGTTCCAGCAGGTCGCGGTGTCCGATCTGGCCCACCAGGCGGAGCACAGCCTGGAGGTCCACCTGCCGTTCCTGCAGGAGGTTCTGGACGACTTCATCCTGCTTCCGCTGGTGGTCGGCGACGCCTCGGGCGACGCGGTGGCCGATGTCCTGGCCGCCGCGTGGGGCGGCCCGGAGACCCTGGTCGTGGTGTCGTCGGACCTCAGCCACTATTTGGACCATGCCGCCGCGCGGCGCTCCGATCAGGCCGCCCGCCGCGCCATCGAGGCGCTTGATCCGGACGGCCTGGACCGCGATCAGGCCTGCGGCCGGGTGCCCGTGCGCGGACTGCTGACCCTGGCGCGCCGCGAGGGGCTTTCGGTGACCACCTTGGACCTGCGCAACTCCGGGGACACCGCGGGACCGAAGGACCGGGTGGTGGGTTACGGCGCCTGGGCCTTCTTCGAGCCCGGCCCGGCGGCCGCGAGGACCGATTTCGAAATGACGACGCGGGCGCTGCTGGACGCCCACGGGGCGACTCTGCTGCGGCTTGCCGCCCGCGCCATCCGCGCCCGCCTGGACGGCGCCGCCGAACCGCGTGTCGACTTGGCCGATCTGGCGCCACCGCTGCGCGCCAACGGGGCCAGCTTCGTGACCTTGAAGCGCGACGGCCGGCTGCGCGGCTGCATCGGCACCGTCGCCGCGCACCGGCCGCTGGCCGTCGATGTCGCCGGGAATGCCGTCGCGGCGGCGTTCCGCGACCCGCGCTTCGAACCGCTCACGGCGCCCGAGCTGGTCGGACTCGACCTGTCCCTGTCGGTGCTCGGTTCTCCCCGGCCGATGGATTTTGCCGACGAGGACGATCTGCTGACCCAGCTCAGGCCGGGGACCGACGGTCTGATCATAACCGATGCCGGCCGGCGGGCGTTGTTCCTGCCGGCGGTGTGGCGCGATCTTCCGGACCCGCGACGGTTTCTGACGCATCTGAAGCGAAAGGCGGGATTGTCGTCCGACCACTGGTCGGATAGGGTCCGGGCCGAACGCTTCGCCGCCACGGAACTGGCAGCGGCCGATCTGGGGGATCCGGCCGCCATCTGGGCCGAGGGCGAGACCGTCTGACAGCGACGCCGGGAGAGATCCGTTGCCCCTTGCCATCGAACCGCCGCTCGTCGATCGGGTCCGCGACATCGCGCTGCGGGCCGGGGCGCGGATCATGCGCATCCGCGACGGCGGTTTCGAGGTCGAGGCCAAGGAGGACCGCTCTCCGGTCACCGAGGCCGACCGTCAGGCCGAAGACCTGATCCTGACCGCCCTGGCCGACGAGGTGTCGGGGAAGCTGACCGGCGATTTTCCGGTGGTGGCCGAGGAATCGGCCGCCGCCGGTCGGCTGCCCGAGGTTGCCGGAACTCCGTTCTGGCTGATCGATCCGCTCGACGGCACCAAGGAGTTCGTGAAGCGGGGCGGCGAGTTCACGGTCAATATCGCTTTGGTCGACGACCGGGTGCCGGTGCTCGGCGTGGTCTACGCGCCGGTCGTCGGACGTTTGTTCTGGGGTGGCCCGCTGGGGGCCTTCACCTCGGAGACCGGTGGTCCGACGCGGCCGATCGCCACCCGCGACGTGCCCGAGGAGGGGTACAGCGTGGTCGGCAGCCGTTCCCACCGCTCGGAAAAGGATGACCGGTTCCTGTCCGATTTCAAGGTCGCCAGACTGACTCCGGCCGGCTCCTCCATGAAGTTCTGCCGGGTGGCGGCCGGCGAGGCCGACCTCTATCCGCGCATGGGCCGGACCATGGAATGGGATACCGGGGCGGGGCATGCCGTGGTGGTCGCCGCCGGCGGCCGGGTGACGACCCCGGGCGGCGCGCCGTTCCTTTACGCCAAGCCGGGGTTCGCCAACGACTCCGGATTCGTGGTCTGGGGCCGGTGACGCGGGTCCTGCCCGCCGAATCGGGTTCATTGGCCGAGGCGGCGCGTCTCCTGGCGTCCGGCAGCCTAGTGGCCTTTCCCACCGAGACCGTCTACGGGCTGGGGGCCGACGCCACCGACGGGCGGGCGGTGGCGGCGATCTTCGAGGCCAAGCGGCGGCCGCGTTTCAATCCCCTGATCACCCACGTGCCGGACCTGGAATCGGCCGGCGCCTTCGTGGCCTTCGACGAGCGCGCCTTCGCCCTGGCCGAGGCGTTCTGGCCGGGGCCGCTGACCTTGGTGCTGCCCAGGCTGCCCAACTGTCGGCTGGCCGACCTGGTGAGCGCCGGCCTGGACAGCGCGGCGGTGCGGGTGCCCGGGCACCCGCTGGCCCGCGACCTGCTGCGCGCCGCCCACCGGCCCATCGCGGCACCGAGCGCCAACCGCTCCGGACGGATCAGTCCGACGACGGCGGACCACGTGCTGGCGGAGTTTCCCGAGGGGGAAGTGATGGCGGTGCTCGACGGCGGTCCGTGCCCGGTCGGACTCGAATCCACCGTGCTCGACCTGCGCGGCGAGCGGCCGGTGCTTCTTCGTCCGGGCGGGTTGCCGATCGAGGACATCGAGCGCGTTTGCGGCCCCCTGGCGCGTCCCGATGGCGGAGGCGCGCCGCGCTCCCCGGGCATGCTGGATCGCCACTATGCGCCCGGCAAGCCGCTGCGCCTGGATGCGGCGGTGCCGCGTCCGGGCGAGGCGCTTCTGGGGTTCGGCCCGATGGCGGCGACTCTCAATCTCAGCCCCGCGGGCGATCTCGCCGAGGCGGCGGCGAACCTGTTTGGCTGTCTGCGCGTTCTCGATGCCGGAGGGTTTCCCCGCCTGGCGGTGGCGCCGATTCCGCCGCGTGGCCTGGGGGTGGCGATCAACGACCGTCTGCGCCGCGCCGCTACGCCGCCCGACGCGAATGCCGACGACTGGCCGGAGGTCTGCGCCACGATGCCCTGCATGGCCGTCGTGGACCCGGACGACGAAGGGGATTGAACGCCGCCGGCCGAGGATGCCGGCCGGCGGGTCCGCTCAAGAGCTTGTAGGCGTCAGTTGCAGACGTTGGCCCGCTGGGAAACCATTTTGCCGTCGTCCACCTTGTATTGCACTTCGCCCGGCGCGCCCCAACTCGGCGCGACCAGACTGCCGGAGATCTTTTCGCCGGCGAAATCCCAACGAATCGAGGACGACGACATGGTGGCCATGTCGAACCACGGGCCGGCCACCTTGGCTTCCATGTTGGTCCGCGCGCTGGCATTGACGACCATGGCCATGCCCATTGCCATCTTCTCGGGCATGGTGGCGACGGTCGCCTTGAGCGTGAGGATCGGCGCGCCCACCATGCCTTCCGGCGCGACGCTCTCGAAACAGGCCATGAAGGCCTCGTCGTCGGCCGCCCGCGCGTCCGAAACGACGGCGACGGAAACCAAGGCCAACGACAGGCTGGTGGCAACGAAAACGGATTTCATGGCGATCTCCTGCGGTTTCAGGGGTTGAGGCGTGAGCAGTGATGTATATTAATGAGAAAATATAATAAATAAACACAAATATCGTATACATATGCCATGTGCATATATCTTATTCGTATATCCTTATATGTCCCTCTCCGGTGTCCCGAAGCCGCTGGACGTCGCTTCCCGGCCGATGCTAAACAACCGAAATCCGCTTGACGCGGGGCGGCCCTTGAACACGCTTGCGCGACGCCGAAGTTGCCGCCCGGAAAGCCCGCGCGGCGATCGGGCGACGCCGTTTGGAGAATGCCGTTGGCCGATCAACTCATCGCCGCGCTGATCGATATTCTCGGACCGACGGGGGTGATCGCGCCGGGTCCGGACATGTTGCCCTATCTCGGCGAGGAACGCGGCCTGTTCACCGGCGATGCCCTGGCGGTGGCGCGACCGGCCAAGGTGGACGAGGTGGCGGCGACGGTGCGGCTCTGCGCCCAGTCCGGGCTGCCGGTGTTCGCGCAGGGGGGCAACACCGGATTGGTCGGCGGCGGCGTGCCGGCGGGCGGAGTGGTGTTGTCGACCGAGCGGCTGACCCGGATTCGCGAGGTCGATCCGCTCAATCTCACGATGACCGTCGAGGCGGGCGTGGTTTTGCAGGCCGTTCAACGGGCGGCCGACGACGCCGACTGTCTGTTTCCGCTCAGCCTGGGCGCCGAGGGCTCCTGCCGGATCGGCGGCAACATCGCGACCAACGCCGGCGGAATGGGCGTGCTGCGCTATGGCAATACCCGCGAACTGGTGCTCGGCCTGGAGGTGGTGCTGGCCGACGGCACGGTGTGGAACGGACTCAGGGGCCTGCGCAAGGACAACACGGGCTATGACCTGAAGCAGTTGTTCATCGGTTCCGAGGGCACCCTGGGAGTGATCACCGCGGCGGTTCTGAAGCTGTTCCCGAAACCGGCGGCGCGCGCCACGGCGTTGGCCGGCTGCCCCGACCTGGATCATCTGATGGCGGTGTTCGCGCGCGCCCGGACCCTGTCCGGCGACACCCTGACCGCGTTCGAGATGATGTCGCGGTTGGCGGTCGAGTTGGCGGTCAGCCACATTCCGGACGTGCGCGATCCACTGGACTCTCCGTATCCGTTCTATGCGCTGATCGAGTTGTCCTCGTCGCGGCCCGGCGACCCGCTGGACGAACTCCTGGAGTCGGTCCTCGGCGAGGCCTTCGAGGCCGGGGAGGTGAGCGACGCGGTGATCGCCGCCAGCGGCCCGCAGGCGGCCGCCCTGTGGTCGTTGCGTGAATCGATTCCGGAGGCGCAGACGCGCGAGGGCGGCAGCATCAAGCACGACGTGTCGGTGCCGGTGTCGCGGGTTGCCCATCTGGTGACCCGGGGGGTGGATCTGGTGACTCGGGCGATGCCGGGTATTCGGCCCTGTCCATTCGGCCACGTGGGCGATGGCAACATCCATTTCAATCTGACCCAGCCGGTCGACATGGACCGGACGGCGTTCCTGGCCCGCTGGGAAGACATGAACCGGGTGATTCACGATCTGGTGGTCGACCTCGGCGGCAGCATCAGCGCCGAGCATGGCATCGGTCGCCTGAAGCGCGACGAGTTGACCCACTACGCGCCGCCGGTCGCGATCGACCTCATGCGCGGCGTCAAGCGTGCCCTCGACCCAAACAACATCATGAATCCGGGCAAGATCCTGCGGATCGACGGCGCCTGAGGGAGATTACCGATCGGAGGCCCGCGCGGCCGCCGGCGCGGCGGTGGCTGGATATCGAAAACCTTGAGTTGACGTGGCCACGCGGTCCGCGAGGTCGTCACCCGGGAGCATGGGGCGTGTCGCCGGGCAGGACATGGCGCGCTACCTGTGGAACACCAATTTCATGATGTCGGTTTTCTCGGTCCAGTAGGCGATTCCGTCGTTCCACCGGGACGCGTCGCGGCGGTCATCGCACCGCGACGCGACGTCGTAGCCGTGTGCCCCGTCATGCCAGCTCCTGAGTCCCATCTCGTCGCAGAACCGACACTTGGCGATTTCGACCGCTTCCTGATCGCTGATCGCCGCCGGGACCATGAAGGTCCGCACCACCGAATGGGCACTGTGTCCGTTGGCGTTGATCTCGCGCCAGAATTGAACGCGCGTCGTCATGGCTTGCCTCCTCTATTTCCTCGTTCGCGCGATGCGTTCCCGCGTCGCGACCCGCCGATTACGGCTTCCGGGGCAACGAGACAACCTGCCGGACCGGTGACCCCTTCGGGTTCGACCGTGATTAGATAGTGTAGCATGAATGAACGCAAAGCGCACATTATAGAAGATATGATTCGCCGTAAGATGTGGAGGGCGGCGCGCGCCGCATGCCCGATACGGAGTCCCAATTGACGATTCGGACTCCGCGCGACCCGTATCGGGCGGAAATCAGGCGAAGGTGGCCCGTCGTTCCTGAATGCCGGCCGGGTCCTCGTGGATCAGAACCTCGGAGCCCGGAAACGCCTGCTCGACCTCGTACATGACCCTTTCGGAAATGTCGTGGGCCCTCAGCAGGCTCATATGGCCATCCAGTTCCAGGTGGAACTGGATGAAGCGGTGCGGGCCGGTCGAGCGAGTCCGCAGGTCGTGCAGGCTGATCACCTCCGGGTGGGCGAGGGCGATCTCCCGGATCCGACGGCGCTCCGCCTCGGGCAATTCGCGGTCCATCAGCAAATCCAACGAGTCGCGCACGATCCCGACGGCGTTCCAGAGGATATAGGCGGCGATTCCGAGGGCGAACACGGCGTCGGCCCAGCCGACTCCCAGCCGGTCGCTCAGCAGCAGCGCGGCGATGACGGCCGCGTTCACCAGAAGGTCGCCCTGGTAGTGCAGGGAGTCGGCGGAGATCGCCACCGAGGCGGTCTTGCGGATGACCATCTTCTGAAACAGCACCAGGCCCAGGGTGAGCGCGATCGAGGCCGCCATGACCGCGATCCCGACCAGGCCGTGCTCGACGGGCTGGGGATGGATCAGCCGTTCACCGGCCTGAAACAGCAGGAACACCGCCGATCCGCCGATGAAGGCCGCCTGCGCCAGACCGGCCAGGGGTTCCGCCTTGCCGTGTCCGAACCGGTGGTTCTCGTCGGCCGGCGCCAGGGCATGGCGCACCGCCAGAAGGTTGAGCACCGAGGCCGCGAAATCGAGCACCGAATCGATGAGCGTGGAGAGCATCGCCACCGAGCCGGTGGCCAGCCAGCCGACCGCCTTGAGTGCGATCAGCACCAGGGCCACCGAGACCGAGGCATAGGTGGCGCCACGCATCAGGCTGCCCCGTGATCCGGTCTCGATCAAGTGCGCCGGCTGTTCGGTGGTGTCGGCGGGTCGGGCGGGGAGGTCGTTCATCGCTGACGGTCCGAACGGGTTAGGGAAACAGGTGCTGGAGCGCCCAGCCCTCCTCGGCGCGAGTATACAGCAGCCGGTCGTGAAGGCGGAACGGCCGATCCTCCCAGAACTCGATGCGCGCGGGAACGAGCCTGAATCCGCTCCAGTGGGGTGGCCTCGGCACCGATCCGACCGCGAAACGGGCGGTGTACTCGGCGACCCGGGCCTCCAGGTGAAAGCGGTTTTCCAGGGGTCGCGACTGTTTCGAGGCCCAGGCGCCGATCTGGCTCGGGCGCGGCCGGCTGTGGTGGTAGGCGTCGGCCTCGTGCGCGGCAACCGGTTGCACCGCGCCGTCGACCCGCACCTGGCGGCGCAGAGACTTCCAGTGAAAACACAGGGCGGCGTTCGGATTGGCCGACAGATGGATGCCCTTGTCGCTTTCCAGGTTGGTGTAGAAGACGAAGCCTCGGGCGTCCACGTCCTTGAGCAGGACCATGCGCACCGACGGAATGCCGTCCGCCGTCGCGGTGGCGAGGGCCATGGCGTTGGGGTCGTTCGGCTCGGTCTTTTCGGCCTCGGCCATCCAGTCGGCGAACCGCGTGAATGGCGCCTCGAGTGGTGTGATCCTGGTCATCGGTTGGAAACTTTTTCGAGTTTAGGGTGACGAATGGCTGACGCGGGTCGCGGCCGCAGGATGTTGCGCCGGATGCCTCGCCGATGCCATCGAAATATGGCATTCTAAAGTGACTGCCGGCGCGCGATGCGCGTCCGGACCTTGAAACGAGGATGAAGGCGATGAATAGTTTCCGCAAGACGACCGCGACCGCCGTGCTCGCCGTGCTGCTGGCGGCCGGCTGCACGCAGACCATGCAGGACAAGCCGAATCAGACCATGGGCACGCTTGTCGGGGCCGGTCTCGGGGCGCTGGCCGGATCGCAGATCGGCGGCGGCAAGGGGCAGATGGCGGCGATCGCCGTGGGCACCCTGGCCGGCGCCTGGCTGGGCGGCAACATCGGCTCCAAGCTGGACGAGGTGGACCGCATGAAAATGGCCAACACCACCCAGAGCGCCCTGGAGACCAACCGGGTTGGCGCGACCTCCTCCTGGAGCAACCCGGACTCCGGACATTCCGGTACAATCACTCCGACCCGCACCTACCAATCGGTGGACTATGGCCGGCCGTGCCGCGAATACCGCACCACGGTGAACATCGACGGCCGGAACGAAGAGGCCTATGGAACCGCCTGTCGGCAGCCGGATGGCAGCTGGCGGATCACCAACTGACCGCCGGCCGGCCGCCAAGCGGCATGATGATTGCTGTTTGCGCGCCGCCTTGCTAGTGTCCCGACTCCGAAGTTCGGAGCATTGTTTGGCGGGCGTATTCGAACTTCGGATTCGATCAGGACACTAGGGAATAATCTGATTCTAGTGTGGTTTTGGAGTCGAAGTTCGCCGTGGAGTTTGCCCCGAATAATGTCGCGAACTTCGAATCCACCACACTAGGCGGCGTCTTCATTTAGGCGAGCCACGCCATGGCGCAGGCGATGGAGACGAAGGCTCTGAACGAGGACGCGGTTTTCTCGCAGCGCAGGGCGATGCGCCGGAACCGTTTGATGCGATTGAAGAAGCACTCGACGAGATGGCGTTCCTTATAGAGCGCCCAGTCGATCGGATGACGGACGGCGCGGGTCGGGTTCTGTTTGATTTGGGCCGTCGCCTTGAGGGCGTCGCCGATGAAGCGGCGCAGGTGGTCACCGGGCTGCGGCTCGGCACCCTCCTGGCCGACGGCACCATGGGAGCGCCGCCGGCCGGGCTGAGCGTGATCCACCACGACGTCGCCGACGACGACCGCCACGGCCCGGTGGCTCGGGTCTGGCTGCGCGCCACCGCGCCCGGGACCTATCCCCTCGACGTCTCGGCGATGACCCTCTTGATCTTCAAGGCCTTGGAGGAAATCGGAACGGGAAATTTCAGGATGGCGGAGAGTGAGGTTTTTACTTCGAACCTCATTTTCGATACTTTTGCCGACTGGGAGCACCAGCTCAAGCATTTGGAGGAGTCCCGGCAGCGGATTTCCGGGGATAAGCCGGACGGGCCGAAACCATGAGCGGCGCTTCCTGTGCGAAGGACTTCCAGGCTGCCGTCGATGTGGCTCCCGGCAAGCCCAAACGTGAAACCCCGCCGCCGTTTTCCCTGCGCCTGTCGCGGGCGGAGCGGGCTCGCCTGAAGGCGGAAGCGGGCAATCAGGCCCTCGGGACCTACATCCGTGATCGTTTGCTGGGGGCACGGGCCGACAAGCGGCGGCGCGCGCACCGCCCGCATGCGGACCAGACTCTGCTGGCCCAGGTG
>JANQIL010000006.1 GCA_028282245.1 Magnetospira sp. | reverse complement strand
ATCTTACGGCAACCGGCCAAGGATGCAAGGGCGGCAAGCGCCGGGCAAGAGTCACGCAATGCGGGTTTTCATGGCCTCGGTCTCGGCCACCAGGGCGGCCAGGATGCCGGGCTCAAGGGCCGAATGACCGGCGTCGGGAATGATTCTCAGATGGCTCCCCGGCCAGGCGGCGGCCAGGTCGTCGGCCGTCGCGGCCGGACAGATCATGTCGTAGCGACCCTGCACGATGGCGGCCGGAAGATGGGCCAGCCGCCCGACGTGGTCGAGCAGCGGCGCGTCCAGAAACATCTTGTGGCTGAAATAGTGGGCCTCCAGGCGCGCCAGGCTCAGTGCTCCGGCGTCGGTGCCACCCCCCCGGTTGGGCAGCAGGGTCGAGCAGCGCGCCTCGAAGTCGCGCCAGGCGCGCGCCGCCGGAAGGTGGACCGCCGGGTCGGGGTCGTTCAGATGGCGCAGGTAGCCGGCCAGCAGATCGTGCCGCTGCGACGCCGGCAGGAACCGGGCGAAGGCGCGCCGCGCCTCCGGAAAGATCGTGCCGATACCGTGCAGAAACCAGTCGAGTTCCCGATCGCGGCCCAGAAACACGCCGCGCAGCACGAACCCGAGACAGCGCGCCGGATGGGCGATCCCGTAGGCGAGCGCCAGGGTGCTGCCCCACGAGCCGCCGAACAGCAGCCAGCGGTCGACCTCCAGGTGCAGCCGCAGGCGCTCCATGTCGGCCACCAGATGCGGCGTCGTGTTGGCGCGCAGTTCGGCATGCGGTCGCGACCGCCCGGCGCCCCGCTGGTCGAACAGGATGATGCGGTAAAACTCCGGGTCGAAGAATCTCCGGTGCACGGCGCCCGCGCCGGCTCCCGGCCCGCCGTGCAGGAACAGCGCCGGAACGCCGTCCGGATTGCCCGCCTCCTCCCAGTACATCTCGTGCAGGCCGTCGAGCGGCATCAAGCCGTGCCGGCGCGCCGCGATATCCGGATACAGGGAGTCCCGCATCAGAACACGACCAGCTTGACGTCCTGGCCGGCCGCCAATGGCTGCCCCGGCTTGAGATCGTTGAGCACCCGGAAGGCCTGGTCGTTGAACCGACCGTGGGGCATCGTGCCGGCCAGCCGCTCCACGGTGTCGCTCGGCGCGCTGCGCACCACCACCAACCGCATCGCCTTCACCTCCGCCGCCTCGGCGGCCGACAACCGCCGGAAGCTGTAGGTGGTTTCGCGCAGCGCCCGGCTGAAGCCGTCGGTCCGGGCCGCCGGAGTGACGAACAGCAGCCGGAAGACGCTCCGCGAATCCCGTCGCAGGGCCAGTGGCCGCACGTCCACCACGCCGCCATCGTCGCGACGCACCCGAAGGCTCCCGGTCGCCGCCTCCAGGCCGTTGACGTTGAGCGTCTCCAGGTTCGAGAGCGCCGCATTGGCGGCCCACTCGTTCCGCAGATAGGCGCGCATGTCGCGGCCGTTCCGCGACGTCGCGATGTCGAACACGATGGCGGCGCCACGCGGATGCTTGGCGACCACCTGCTTCTCGCCGTTGATCAGCCGGAAGCCGTCCGGCACCGTGAATTCGAACCGCAACCCGGGGTGCACGAAGCGACGCCCGAGCACCATACCCTGCTCCGGATCGTCGCCGTACATCAGGCCCTCGATGGTCGCCAGATAGCGGTCGCGCCCCAACACCGGATTGGCCGGCCGCCGGGCTTCGGCCGACTTGACCGCCGCCCGAACCCTGTCGATGGTGCGCGGATGAGTCGACATCATGTTGAACTCGTCCACCGTGCCGGCCGGCAGGCCCAGCATGCGGGCCTCCAGCTGGCTGTAGTCGCGCAGGGTGTCGAGGAACGTGACCATGGCGTCGGGATCGTAGCCGGCGCGGCTCATGTAGCGCACCCCGAGGGTATCGGCCTCGAACTCCTGCTGGCGCGAGTAGCTCTGAAGCCAGACGGTGGCGGCGACCTGCCCCATCTGGGTCACCGTTTCGTTCCCGGTGGCGACCCCGAGCACCGCCAGACCGACCTGGGCCAACATCCCCTGGCTCAGCCGTTCGGCGGTATGGCGGGCGTTCACGTGCCCCAGTTCGTGCGAGATCACGCCGGCCAGTTCGGCCTCGTTGGAGGCCAGGGCGATCAGGCCGCGCGACACCGAGACATACCCGCCGGGCAGCGCGAAGGCATTGACGATCGGCGAGTTGAGCACGGTGAAGGTATAGGGAAGATCGCGATATTCGGTGCCCTGGGCCAGATGGCGGCCCATCTCGGTGACATAGTCGTTGAGGCGCCGATCGTCGTAGGCGCCGCCGAACGACCGCACCAGCCGGGGGTTCTCCTTCTTGCCGAGCGCCACGTCATCGTCGATGGAATACACGCCGGTGAAGCTGCTGCGGCCGGTCGCCGGATTGGTGGCCAGACAGCCGGGCAGGACGGCAAGACCGCCGATGGCGGCGAGGCCGGTGGCGAACTGACGACGGTCGAGGGACATGGCGAGGACTCCCGGGACGGCTCTTGGAGGTTGAGTTTACCTGTGTGGCGGACCCGGTTCCAGAAGTTCGACCTGCTCCGGGTGGGTTGCCTCGATCATCGGCCCGTTATGGCTCTCCAACCAGCCACGCACCCGGATCCGGCGGCCTTCCAGGGTCAGCGGGTCGACGCCCGCCGCCACGAACCGTCGCCGGATCGCCGGCTTCAGGCGGACCGTGAAATCGGTCCGCCAGTCGCGACCAAAGTTCAGGTAGACGGTTCCGCGCACGTCGGCGGCGGCGCGCACCCGTCCCTCGATCAAATGGAAGGCGCCGAGCAGGCCGTTCAGCCGCCGCGCATCATCGGCGGCGCGCGGCGCATAGCGGGGATCCGCCCACAGGCCTTTTCCGGATCGCCGCGCCGCCGCTTCCAGATGCAGCATCTCGGACACCAGGGCGGCATTGTCCGCGAAGCTCTCGACCCGCGCCAAGCCGTCGGCGAGCAGGGCCCCCTGAAGCCAGGTGCCGTCGTCCGAGCGGTAGGCCTGGGCCAGCAGGCGGCCGTGCCGGTCCATCGTCCTGCCGCCGGTGCGCAGACGGATCGGACGTCCGACCGCCAACCCTTCGAGCGCCGACCGGGCACGGTCCGCGAACGGCGAGGCGGCAAGGGACTCCCGGCCGAGCGGCCGCTTGGGCGTCCGCAGGCCGATCAGGCGGACCCGTTCGGCGCCCTGGACCGGAGGCGTCACGATCAGGGTGTCTCCGTCGGACACCGCCACCGCGCGCGCCTCGCCGACATCCTCAAGGGCACCGGCCACCGCCGCGCCAGGATCGAGCCCCGCCGCCAGCAGCAGCGCCGCCATCATGGCACGGGCGCGCGGCCACCGCCCGGGCGCCGTGGCAACCATCTCCTAGTGTCCCGAATCCGAAGTTCGGAGCATTGTTTGGCAGGCTGTTTCGAACTTCGAATTCGATAAGGACACTAGGTAATAATCTGATTCTAGTGTGGTTTTGGAGTCGAGGTTCGCCATGGAGTTTGCCCCGAATAATGTCGCGAACCTCGAATCCACCACACTAGCGGATAGTCAGGCTGAGCCTGCGACCGCCGCGCTCGATCACCAGCCGCCAGCCGTTGGAGGTGCCGTCGAGCAGACGCTTCAACTTGCGCACCGACTCCACCCCGCGCCCATTGACCTCCAGCAGTCGATCCCCGGGCTTCAGGTCGAAGCGGTCGGCCGGGGTGCCGCGCCGCACGCCGACGACGATGACGCCGCGCCGCATCGCCTTCAGGCCCAGTTCCTCGGCCACGGCCGGCGACAGGTTGACCACCGTCGTCCCGGCCAGCGGGTTGCGGCCCTCGATCTCGGACTCGTCGCGCGGCGGGTCCTCCGGCGCGGCGCGCAGCGGGATCGCCACCTCGCGCAGCCGTTCGCGCCGCCAGACCTCCAGCGTCGCGGTCCCGCCCACCTCCAGGGTGGCGACGCGGAACTTCAGGGACTGCGGATCGTCCACACTCCGGCCATTGACCGACAGCACCACGTCGCCCACCTTCAGGCCGGCCCGATCGGCCGGGCCGCGCGGCCACAGTCCGTCGATCAGCACCCCGGCCGGGCGCTTGAGGCCCAGCGAGTCGGCCACGTCGACCGTCACCGGCTCCCCCCAGGCGCCGAGCCATGGCCGGATCAGCCGGCCGTCGGAGGTGATCTGCTCGACCACCACGCGGACCATGTTGGAGGGAATGGCGAAGCCGATGCCGTGCGAGCCGCCGCTTTTCGAGAAGATCGCCGTGTTGATCCCGACCACCCGGCCATCGAGACCGACCAGGGCGCCCCCCGAGTTGCCGGGATTGATGGCGGCGTCCGTCTGTATGAAGAAATTGTAATCGGAAATGCCGACCTGGGTCCGCGCGAGACCGGAAACGATGCCGCTGGTCACCGTCTGCCCGACCCCGAACGGATTGCCGATGGCAAGCACCAGATCACCCACCTCCAACTCGTCGGAATCATGGAATTCGAGGTGGGGCAAGGGCTCGCCGCCGGTGTCCAGCTTGAGCACCGCGAGATCGGTCCGTTCGTCGGTGCCCAGCAATTCGGCCGGAAACTCGCGGCGATCGGCCAGCACCACGGTCACCTCGTCGGATCCCTCGATCACATGGTTGTTGGTCACCACGATGCCGTCCGGGCGCAGGATCACCCCGGAGCCAAGGGAGTTCTGGATACGCTTGCGGCGCGGTCCCTGCACGTCGAGATCGCCGAAGAACCGCTTGAAGAACGGATCGTCGAACAGCGACAGCCGTCGCCGGGTCTGCACCACCTTGCGGGTGTAGATGTTGACCACCGCCGGCGCCGTCTGGCGGACCAGCGGCGCCAGCGACATCTGCACGTCGGCGCGGGACTGCGGAATCCGCTTCTCGGTCCGCGCCTGGGCCGGGGCGACCAGCAGCGCGGAGACCAGAAAAACGCCCGCCATCAGGACCGTCGCTCGCATGCGCCTTCCTCCCTCTGTTCGCCGATCACCATCGCGCGGCCGGTTTGTGCTGGAGTCCCGGGACCGGAACCGCTATCAGAATTGTCGCTTCGTCCGGTCAATGCAAGGAGGCGACGTGACAGTCACCGTTTCAGTCGAGATCGCGCCCGGCGAGTTGATCGACAAGATCACCATCCTCGACATCAAGCGCGAACGGATCACCGACCCCGGCAAGCTGGCCAACGTGCGGCGCGAGCACGCGGATCTCGTTCGGGCGCGCGACGCGGCGCTGCCGGCCTCGCCCGATCTGGATCGCCTCGCCGCCGATCTCAAGTCGGTCAACACGGCGTTGTGGGAGATCGAGGATTCGATCCGCGACTGCGAGCGAAACCGCGATTTCGGCCCCCGTTTCGTCGAACTGGCGCGCGACGTCTACAGGACCAACGACCGGCGCGCCCGATTGAAGCGCGACATCAACGACCTGCTGGGATCCTCCCTGGTGGAGGAGAAATCCTATGCGGCGTACTGACCGCCACCTCCCGCCTCGTTACCCGCGTCGAGAAGACCCCCGCGCGAGGCGGCCATCCCCCGCCCCCTGTCCCGAGGCGCGGGCGATGTGAGCCTCGAAGGATGCTCCTCGCCCCCCGCCTGATCGACACCGCCAACGCCCTGCGGCGGCGTTTCGCGCGGCGGCCCGGCCATGCGTCCGGGGTGCTCCTGGTGTCGAGCGGCGGCCTGGGCGACACGGTGCTGTTCGCCCTCGTCCTGCCGCGCTTCGCGAGCCTCGCCCGGGCGGGCGAAACGGTGACCGTTCTGCTGCGCAAGGACGCGGCCAAAATGGCCTTCCTGTTCCCCGACGACATCAGGGTCGAGGCCATCGATTTCGGCCGGCTGAAACGCAACCCGGTCTACCGGGCGCAGGTCCACGACCGTCTGTTCAAGGCCCATGTCCGGCTCGCGGTCCATACCGATCACCTGCGCCACCCGCTGCTCGACGAGCCGCTGATCGCCGCCAGCGCGGCCGCCGAGACGGTGGCCATGGAACCCCGCGACTGGCCCAAGCACCGGCGCGCCCTGGCCCGCAACCGGCGGCTTTACGACAACCTGTTCGACAGCGGCGCCGAGCACCTGGACAAGGTGGTGCGCTGGACGCGTTTCGCGAACTGGCTGACCGGCGCCGAGGCACCGCCGCCGAAGGTGCGGCTGCCCGCCGAGCGGCTTCCCCCGGCCGCCGGACCCGACACGCCGGAAGTGCTGATCCAGGCATTCTCGGCGGTGCCCGCCAAGCAACCCGACGTCGCCCTGTTCGCCGCCATCGTCGACGCCCTGCCGAGGGACGCGCGGGTGGTGTTCCTCGGGGCCCCCGGCGACCCGGCGCGCAATCCCGATTTCGAGCCGCTGCTCGCGCGGCCCGGCGTGCGGTTCGACGACTCGCGGTTCCGCGCCCTCCTGCCGCGCCTGCGCGCGGCGCGCCTGGTCGTTTCGGTGGACACCGCGCTGATGCATCTGGCGGTGGCGGCGGGCGCGCCGACCCTGTGCCTGGCCAGTGCCGCCTACGTGGGCGAGATCGTTCCCTACGCGCCCGAGATCACGCCCGATAACGTGACCTTTCTCCACGCGCCGATGGATTGCCAGGGCTGTTTGGGGGCCTGCGTGAAACCGCTTGCGGAGGGACGCTATGCGTGCGTCGCGGCGCTGGACCGGACCCGGATACTTGACCTCGTGCGCGCCGCGTGAACGAGAATCCCATCCAACACGGCGGTACCACCGGCCGTTCCGGCGTATCCCGGACATGCTCGAAAGCGACCCGGCAGTATTGACGCAACGCCATGAAAGATGAGCGTTGGCCGCATAAAAACGCCGTGACCATGGTTCGAATATTCGGTAATCTTGTCGCACCGGAAAAAAACCGTCCGACACGTGGGCGGTGTCGTGGATATTCTGGGGAGAAACGATTTTGTCCGGCCATGAGACTCCTGGCGCGCGGGGCAGTGCCCTGGCACGGAATATCGTGCGCATGCGGTGGCCGATCATCGTTCTCAGCATCCTGCTGACCCTGGCATTGGGATCCGGAATCCGCTTCCTCACCCTCGACACCGACAGCCGAACCTACTTCGGGCCCGAGAATCCCGACCTCATCGCCCTCGAATCCCTCGAAGCGACCTACACCAAGGACAACAGCCTGCTGATCGTCCTGGCGCCCGGGAACGGCGATGTCTACACCCGCGAGACCCTGGCGGTGGTCAAGGATCTCACCGAGGCCGGCTGGCAGACCCCGTACTCGCGGCGCGTCGACTCGTTGACCAATTTCCAGTATTCGCGGGCCAACGGCGACGAATTGATCATCGACGATTTCGTCCCCGACCCGGCCTCCCTGACCGACGCGGACCTGATCCGGCTTCGCGAGATCGCGGAGACCCGCAAGCCGTTGTATCGGAAAGTGGTGTCCGAGAACGGGGACGTCACGGCGATCAACATCACGGTGCTCAATCCGGGCGAGAGCCAGCGGGAAATCCCGGAGGTCGTAACCTACGTCCGCGAACTGGTCGACGAGGCCCGCGCGGCCCATCCCGAAATCGACTTCCATTTGACCGGCGGCGTGATGATCGACATGGCCTTCGCCGAGGCGTCGGCGGAGGATACCCAAACCCTGATTCCGATCATGCTGTTGGCCGTTGTCCTCATCGTCGGGCTTACGTTGCGCACCGTCTGGGGGACCGTCGGAACGGTTCTGGTCATCGCCTTCGCCGTCCTCTCGACCATGGGACTGGCCGGATGGCTGGGATTCGTGATCAATTCCTCGACCGCCGCGGCGCCGGTGATCATCATGACCCTTGCGGTGGCCGACAGCGTTCATCTTCTGGCCAGCCATTACCTCAACCTGCGCGACGGACAGGGACGCCGCGAATCGGCGATCGAGGCCCTGCGGGTCAACCTGTCGCCGGTGTTCGTCACCAGCCTGACCACCGCGATCGGCTTCCTGACCCTGACCTCCAGCGACTCGCCGCCGCTCGGCGAACTGGGGCAGGTGGTCGCCATGGGCGTGATGTTCGCGTTTCTCTACTCGGTCCTGTTCCTGCCCGCCCTGATGACCCTCCTGCCGGCGCGGGTCACGGTCAGGGAGGGCGCCCGCGCTCCGATCGACAGGCTGGCCGATTTCGTGGTCGCCCATCGGACCAAGCTGCTGGTCTCGGTCGGCCTCGCGGCGGTGGTTCTCTCCCTGGGCTCGCTGCGGATCGTTCTCGACGACGACTTCATCCGCTACTTCGATCATCGCTACCAGTTCCGCACCGACGCCGATTTCACCCAGGATCGCCTGACCGGCCTGCACGCGATCGAATTCTCGCTGCCGTCCGGAGAGGACGGCGGCATCACCGACCCGGAATACCTGGGCAAGGTCGACGCCTTCGCCGCGTGGTTCCGTCAGCAGGAGCACGTGGTCCACGTCTCCGCGCTGACCGACACCATCAAGCGGCTGAACGAGAACGTGCACGCGGACGACCCGAGCGAGTACCGGATTCCGGACAGCAGCGAGGCGGCGGCCCAGTACCTGATGCTGTATGAACTCTCGGTTCCCTACGGTCTCGACCTCAACAGCCAGATGGACATCGGCAAGTCGTCGTCGCGGTTCACCGCCACCGTGGTTCACGCGACGGCCAACGATATCCTGGCCCTGGTCGATCGGGCGGAGGCGTGGCTGAAGGAGAACGCTCCCGACATGCTCGCCAAGGGAACCGGCATGTCGGTGGCGGTTTCCAAGATTTCGGCCAACAACATCAAATCCATGCTCGGCAGCACCCTGGGCGCGCTGGTCATCATTTCGCTGATTCTCTATTTCGTGCTGCGCAACGCCAGGATCGCCGCCATCAGCCTCGCCCCGAACCTGCTGCCGGCGGCCATCGCGTTCGGCATCTGGGGCTACCTGTTCGTCGAGGTGAATCTGGCCATCGCGGTGGTCGTCGCGATGACCCTGGGCATCGTGGTCGACGACACGGTGCACCTGCTGTCGAAGTACCTGCGGGCCCGCCGCGAGCACGGCCACAGCCCGGAGGATGCCGTCCGCCACGCGATCCGCACCGTCGGAACGGCGATGAGCGTGACCACCTTCGCCCTGGTGGTCGGTTTCGGCATCCTGGCGACCTCCGGATTCGCGGTCAACGGCGACATGGGGCTGCTCAGCGCCATCACCATCGCCGCCGCCCTGATCACCGACCTGCTCTTCCTGCCGCCGCTGCTGATGCTGTTGGAGAAGAAACGACAATGATGTTCCGGACCGCAATCATCGCCACCGCCGTCGCCGTTCTGGCGGTTCCGTCCGACGCCCGGGCCGAAACGCCCGAGGAGAAGGGGCTGCGCATCGCCAAGGAGGCGGAGGCCTTCGACGCCGGCTTCGGCGACTACACCGCCAAGGGCGAGATGACCCTGCGCAACAAGAGCGGCAGGGAAAGCGTGCGCGGATTCCTGTCCAAGACCCTTGAACAGGTCGACGACGGCGACAAGAGCCTGATGGTCTTTCAGCGGCCGGCCGACATCCGGGGCACCGCCCTGCTGACGCATGCCCACAAGACCGACGACGACGATCAGTGGCTCTACCTTCCGGCCATGAAACGGGTCAAGCGCATCAGTTCATCGAACCGCTCCGGCTCCTTCGTGGGGAGCGAGTTCTCCTACGAGGACCTGTCCAGCCCGGAGGTGGAGAAATACACCTACAACTGGCTGCGCGAGGAGCCCTGCCCGAACCAGCCGGACATGACCTGCCACGTGACCGAACGGTTTCCGACCGACACCGGCTCCGGCTACAAGAAGCAGATGATGTGGCTCGACACCGAAACCTATCGGGTCGTCAAGATCGATTATTTCGACCGCAAGGAGGCGTTCCTCAAAACCCTCCTGCAGACCGACTACGCGGTCTACAAGGACCGTCACTGGCGCCCCCACACCATGGAGATGGTGAACCACCAGACCGGCAAGAGCACCACTATGAAGTGGAGCGACTTCCAGTTCGGAGCCGGTCTGTCGGGCAGCGATTTCCAGCCCAACCGCCTGAAATCCGTCCGCTGACGAGGTCCCTGGCGTGATATCCGCCCGCGGCGCCCTCCTTGCCCTTGGCCTGCTGTCCGTCTGTACGGTTCCGACGGTCGCCCAGGATTTCGGCCAGGGATCCTCGGAATTGGGCGGCTTCGTGGGCTTCGAGACCCGGGTCTTTTTCTCCGGCCCCGCCTTCGTGTCCCAGAAAGCCGGCCGCGCGCAACCCTCCCTGATGGTGCAGCCCGAACTGCGCCACGAATGGAACGACGGCCTCGACCGGCTCACCTTCATTCCCTACGCGCGACTCGAGACGACCGACCGCCAACGCAACCACTTCGATATCCGCGAGGCCAACTGGCAGCGGCTGGGCGACGACTGGGACCTGCGCCTCGGCATCGGCAAGGTGTTCTGGGGGGTCGCCGAGTCCCGCCATCTGGTGGATATCGTCAATCAGAGCGATCTGATCGAGGCCCCGGACGGCGAGGACAAGCTCGGGCAGCCGATGCTGAACGTCAACCTGCTGAGGGACTGGGGCACGGTGGGCCTGTTCGTTCTGCCCGGATTTCGGGATCGGACCTACCCCGGCTGGAGCGGACGGCTGCGCGATCAATTCCCGACCGACGTGCACAACCCCGCCTACGAGGCGTCCGGCCTCGCACGCCACATGGGGATCGCCGCCCGCTATTCGCACTTCTTCGGCGACTGGGACGTCGGGGTGTCCTATTTCCATGGCACCGGCCGCGAACCACGGCTGCCGGTCACCGTCGATACCGGCGGCCGGCTGGTGCGGCGGCCCACCTACGACCTGATCGACCAGGTGGGACTCGATGTCCAATCGACCATCGACGCCTGGCTGCTCAAGCTGGAGGCCATCTCGCGGTGGGGCAACGGCGACCCCCAGTTCTTCGCCTCGGTCGCCGGCCTGGAGTACACCCTGTACGATGTCTGGGAAACCGGCGCCGATATCGGCCTGCTGGCCGAATACCTCTACGACGACCGCAACGCCAACGCGCCGGCCGTCTCGACCGACCACGACGTGTTCGTCGCCATCCGGCTGACCGCCAACGACGCCGACGACACGGATTTCCTGATCGGCGGAACGATTGACCGGCTGTCGGGCGCGATGGGCATTGGCATCGAGGCCAGCACGCGACTCGATTCCCATTGGACGGCCGAACTGGAAAGCAACGTGACCGCCAACGTGCCGTTCGACGACCCGATGGCCGGCATGCGCCAGGACGACTTCGTTCTATTCCGCCTGTTGCGGTATTTCTGACGCGGATTCCGGATAATCAATTCGAAATCCGTGTCACGCGGGGCGCCCGGACGCCGCCTACCCCGCCATCGCCTGCTCGGCTTCGGCCTCCTCGGCCTCGACTCGGGCCTTGTCCTCGGCCCCCTTGGCCGTCGGATCGCGGTCGACCAACTCGATGATCGCCATCGGCGCGGCGTCGCCGTAGCGGAAACCGGCCTTCAGCACCCGCGTGTAGCCGCCCGGACGATCCTTGTAGCGCTCCGCCAGGGTATCGAAGAGCTTTCTCACGACATCGTCGTTGCGCAGGAAAGCGAAGGCCCGGCGCCGCGCGTGCAGGTCGCCGCGCTTGCCAAGGGTGATCATGCCGTCGACAAAGCGGCGCAGCTCCTTGGCCTTCGGAAGAGTGGTCCTGATCTGCTCATGGATCAGCAGCGAGGCCGTCATGTTGGCGAACATGGCCTTGCGGTGACTGCTGGTACGGTTCAGTTTTCGTCCACTCATGCGATGGCGCATGACGGCGTTCTCCTCTCTTCCGGGCCTCGCACGCGAAGCCGATGAAACGATCCGGCGCCCTTGACGAACAGGTCTCGCCGGAGTTGGACCGATACGGTCCGTGCCGGCCACCACGCCCTCCGCGAGAGCATGCCGGCGGCGACTGAAATCACGCGAAGTCCGAACACGCGATTCGCGTTTCCAAATCCCTTGCCGGGCGCGGACTCAGCCCGCCAGGCGTTCCGTCAGATTCACGAAGGCCGTCGCCTCAACGGCGACCCCCAGGACATAGGTATTGGCAATCCCGCGTCTCAGTAGGGCTCTTCCAGCTTCTTGGCCAGATCCTCGATGTTCTCGGGCGGCCAGTCGGCGATTTCCATGCCGAGATGCAGGCCCATCTGGGTCAGCACTTCCTTGATCTCGTTCAGCGACTTGCGACCGAAGTTGGGGGTCCGCAGCATCTCCGCCTCGGTCTTCTGCACCAGATCGCCGATGTAGATGATGTTGTCGTTCTTCAGGCAGTTGGCGGAGCGCACCGAAAGCTCCAGTTCGTCCACCTTGCGCAGCAGGTTCTTGTTGAACGGCAGATCGTCCTTCTTGTCGGACTCCGTCAGTACCTGCGGCTCCTCGAAATTGATGAACAGTTGCAGTTGATCTTGCAGGATGCGGGCCGCCAGGGCGACCGCGTCCTCGGGGGTGACGGTGCCGTTGGTGGTCACGTCGAGCGACAGCTTGTCGTAGTCGGTGACCTGCCCGACGCGCGTGTTGTCCACCTTGTAGGCGACCTTGCGGACCGGAGAGAAGATGGCGTCGATGGGCACCAGCCCGACCGGAGAATCCTTGGGGCGGTTCTGGCTGCCGGGAACGTACCCCTTGCCCGATTCGACGGTCAGTTCCATGGTGATCCGGGCTCCCTCGTCGAGGGTGCAGATCACCAAGTCCGGATCCATGATCTCGATGTCGTGGCCGGTCTCGATCATGCCGGCGGTGACCTCGCCCGGCCCCTCGGCGATCAGCATCATGCGTTTCGGCCCCTCGCCGTGCATGGCGAGGCCGAGCGACTTGATGTTCAGCACGATGTCGGTAACATCCTCGCGCACCCCGGCGACCGACGAGAACTCATGCAGCACGCCGTCGATCTTGATCGCGGTGACCGCGGCGCCCTGCAACGACGACAGCAGAACCCGGCGCAACGCGTTGCCAAGGGTCAGACCGAAGCCGCGCTCCAGCGGCTCGGCGACGATGGTCGCGCCACGCCGCGGATCGCCGCCCGGATTGATTTCCAGCTTGGTCGGCTTGATGAGTTCCTGCCAATTTTTTTGAATCACGAGTGGACCCCATGCTCGACTAGAACTGTTGGAAGTGGGCAGGCATCGACGGCCAGTCGCCCCCGCGATTGGCCCGCCGGTGCCCGTTTCGGGCCCGTTGATCAGACCCGGCGCCGCTTGCGCGGCCGACAGCCATTGTGCGGAATCGGTGTCACGTCCTTGATCGAGGTAATGGTGAAGCCCACCGCCTGCAGCGCGCGCAGGGCCGATTCGCGACCCGAGCCCGGTCCCTTGACCTCGACCTCAAGGGTCTTCATGCCGTGTTCCTGGGCCTTGCGCCCGGCATCCTCGGCCGCCATCTGGGCGGCGTAGGGAGTCGACTTGCGCGATCCCTTGAACCCCATGCTTCCGGCCGACGACCAGGAAATGGCATTGCCCTGGGCGTCGGAAATCGTGATCATGGTATTGTTGAAACTGGCGCACACGTGCGCGATTCCGGACGTAATGTTCTTCCGGTCGCGACGCCTCGGGCGCGTGGTGGTCGCTTTTGCCATGGCCGATCCTGCTGTTCCTTAGCGTGCGGTGGTGTTACTTGCCTGCCTTCTTCTTGCCGGCAATCGGCGTCGCCTTGCCCTTGCGGGTGCGGGCGTTGGTATGGGTCCGTTGGCCCCGCACCGGAAGCCCGCGACGGTGGCGCAGGCCGCGATAGTTGCCGAGGTCCATCAGCCGCTTGATGTTCATGGCGGTCTCGCGGCGGAGATCACCTTCCACCGAGAAGTCGCGGTCGATCACTTCGCGCACGCGCACCACCTCGTCGTCCGTCATCTGGTTGACGCGACGCTCCGGCGGGATGCCCACCGCCTGGCAGATCTCGCGGGCCTTGGTCGATCCAATGCCGTAGATATACGTCAACGCAATCACGACCCGCTTCTGGGTCGGGATGTTTACACCAGCGATTCGCGCCAATGCCGGTACTCCCTTAGTATTTGTTTTTCAACAGTAATCCCAGCCAGAGGCAGGCGAGAACGCGCGATTATAAGCTGAATCACACGGTTGTCAACCGCCCCAAGGTCAGCCAAGAATCTCCTTCAACTGTGTGGTCACCCGATCGATCGGCAGGTTGCCGTCGACCACGCGCACCAAGTCCTGCTTGCCATAATGACCGACAATCGGCGCCGTCTGCGCGTGATAGGCGGCAAGGCGCGACCGCACGGTCTCCTCGTTGTCGTCCGCCCGGCGCTTGAAGTTGCCGCCGCCGCATCTGTCGCAAACTCCGTCCTTGGCCGGTTTCTTGAACTCGTCGTGATAGCCCTCGCCGCAGTCGCCACAGGTGAAGCGGCCGGTGATGCGGCGCACCAGGGGCTCGTCGTCGACCCGAAGCTCGACCACGTGGTCGAGTCGGAACCCTTTTTTGTCGAGCATCTCGTCCAACGCCTCGGCCTGCGGCACGGTGCGCGGAAAGCCGTCCAGCATGAAGCCGTCCTTGCAGTCGTCCTGATCGATGCGCCCGGAAATGATCCCGATCACCATATCGTCCGAGACCAGTCCGCCGGCCTCCATCACCGCCTTGGCCTTGCGGCCCAAGTCCGATCCGGCCGCCACCTCGGCCCGCAGCATGTCGCCGGTGCTGAGCTGCACCATGCCGTAGGTGTCCTCCAGAATCTTGGCCTGGGTCCCCTTGCCCGCGCCCGGCGGGCCCAAGAAAATGATGTTCATCGCTTCCGTCCCCTCAGCTTGGCCTTCTTGATCAGTCCTTCGTATTGGTGCGCCAGCAGATGGCTTTGAATTTGCGCCACGGTATCCATGGTCACGGTCACCACGATCAGCAGCGAGGTGCCGCCGAAGTAGAACGGCACGGCCCATTCGGAGATCAGGAACTCGGGCAGCAGACAGACCGCCACCAGGTAGGCGGCACCGACCACGGTCAACCGGCTCAGGACCCGATCCAGATAGTCGGCGGTGTTCTTGCCGGGACGGATGCCCGGCACGAAGCCGCCATACTTTTTGAGGTTGTCGGCGGTGTCGACCGGGTTGAAGACGATCGCCGTGTAGAAGAACGCGAAAAACACGATCAGCGAGGCGTAGACGATCATGTAGACCGGCTGCCCACGGCCAAGAAGCTGGGCCACCGTCTGCAGCCATTCCGGGCCGGTGCCGGCCGAGAACCCGATCAGGGTGATCGGCATCAGCAGGATGGAACTCGCGAAGATCGGCGGGATGACGCCCGAGGTGTTGAGCTTGAGAGGCAGGTGCGAACTCTCGCCACCCATCATCTTGTTGCCCTGCTGGCGCTTGGGATACTGGATGATGATCCGCCGCTGGGCGCGCTCGACAAACACGATGCCGTAGATCACCGCAACCGAAAGGAACAGAAGGGCGATGATCAGGAACGTCGGCAGGGCGCCGGTGCGCCCCATTTCCAGCATTCCGGCAAGGGCGCCCGGCAGATTGGCCACGATTCCGGCGAAGATGATCAGCGAAATGCCGTTGCCCACGCCCCGCGCGGTGACCTGTTCGCCCAGCCACATCAGGAACATGGTGCCGCCGACCAGGGTCACGACCGTGGTGAATCGGAAGAACAGCCCTGGATCGCCCACCGCCGGCCCCTGACTCGACGACATGCTCTCCATGCCGATGGCGAGCCCGTACGCCTGCAAGGCGCAGATCAGCACCGTGCCGTACCGGGTGTACTGGTTGATCTTCTTGCGGCCGCTCTCGCCCTCCTTCTTCCAGGCCTCCAGGGTCGGCGACACGCTGGTCAGCAACTGCATGATGATGGAGGCCGAGATGTAGGGCATGATATTGAGGGCGAAGATGGTCATCCGCCCCAGCGCGCCCCCCGCGAACATGTCGAACATGCCGAGGATGCCGCCGGCGTTCTGGCTGAAAATGTCCTTCAGCACCACCGGGTCGATGCCCGGCAGCGGGATGTAGGTGCCGATCCGATAGACGATCAGCGCCCCCAGCGTGAACCAGAGACGCTTCTTGAGTTCGGTCGCCTTGGCGAAGGCGCCCCAGTTCATGTTGGCGGCAAGTTGTTCGGCGGCGGAAGCCATCGTCCGATCCCTCATCCGTTACCCGGTTCGGCGCCCCGGCTGGCGCCGGGTCAGCCCTCGTCGGTCGGCGCCGCCCTGGGTGTTGTCTGGGTCACCGAGCCGCCGGCCTGCTCGACCGCCCGGACGGCGGCCGGCGAGGCCGAATCGACGGTGATCGACAGTTTGGCCGACAGATCGCCCTTGGCCAACAGGCGCACGCCGGCGCGCCGCTTGGTCACCAGACCGGCGGCCTCGAGCGCGGCGATGTCGACATCGATCGAGGCATCCAAACGCCCGGCGTCGATCGCCTTTTGCAGGAGACCCAGGTTGACCACCTCGTGGACCTTGCGAAACGGGTTCTTGAAGCCCCGTTTCGGCAGTCGCCGATAGAGCGGCATCTGGCCGCCCTCGAATCCCACCAGCGACACGCCGGAGCGCGATCTCTGACCCTTCTGGCCCTTGGTCGAGGTCTTGCCGCGACCGGAGCCGATGCCCCGGCCAACCCGCTTGCGCGGCTTTCGGGCGCCCTCGTTGTCACGCAGCTCGTTCAGTTTCATGGTCTCGTTCCTTACTCCGCGACGTCGGCCGGACAACGGCTCAGCCGGCCTCTTCCACCCGCACCAGGTGCCGCACCTTGTTGATCATGCCGCGCACCGACGGGGTGTCCTCCAGTTCGCGGCTGCGGTTCATTTTGTTCAGGCCCAGGCCGACGAGGGTCGCCCGCTGATCGCCCCTGCGGCCGATCGGGCTGCCGGTCTGGGTCACCTTGATCTTGCCCATCGCACCCTACTCCTTGGCCGTGGCCAGCGCCGCCGGAGCATTGGCGTAATCGGGCCGGCGAGCCACGATGTCGCTGACCTTCTTGCCGCGCTTGGCGGCCACCGAGCGCGGCGAGTTGAGATTTTTCAGCGCGTCGAAGGTGGCCTTGACCATGTTGTGCGGGTTCTGGGTGCCGACCGACTTGGCCACCACGTCCTGCACGCCCATGGTCTCGAACACGGCGCGCATCGGACCCCCGGCGATGATCCCGGTGCCGGCCGGAGCGGCGCGCAACACCACCCGTCCGGCCCCGAAATGGCCACGCACGTCGTGATGCAGGGTGCGGCCCTCGCGCAATGGCACCCGGACCATGACCCGTTTCGCCTGATCGGTCGCCTTGCGAATCGCTTCCGGCACCTCGCGCGCCTTACCGGTGCCGAAGCCGACCCGGCCGCGCTGGTCGCCGACCACCACCATGGCGGCGAACGAGAAGCGGCGGCCACCCTTGACCACCTTGGCGACCCGGTTGATGCCGACCAGCTTGTCGACGAATTCGGTTTCCTCGCGGGACTCCCGGGACTCCCGCTCGCGACCGCCGCGACGGCCGCGGCCGCCCTCTCTCGGTGTTCTTGCCATTTCCTTCAACTCCCTAGAACGACAGACCGCCCTCGCGGGCCGCCTCGGCCAGCGCCTTGACCCGACCGTGGTACAGACGCCCCCCGCGATCGAACACCACCTTCTCGATCCCGGCCGCCTTGGCCCGCTCGGCGATCAGCTTGCCGACCTCGGTCGCGGCATCGCAGGTGGCGCCCGACTTGAGGTTGTCCCGCAACGCCTTCTCCGCCGTCGAGGCGGCGGCCAGGGTACAACCGGCACCGTCGTCGATCACCTGCGCGTAAATATGCCGGCCGGACCGGAACACCGACAGGCGAACCCGCCCCTTGGCGCGCTGGCGGATGGAGGCGCGCAAACGCTGCTTGCGACGCTCGAGCAGTTTTTTCGGTTTCATCATGGCGCGGCCTACTTCTTCTTGCCTTCCTTGCGGAGGATGTACTCGCCCTCGTACTTGATGCCCTTGCCCTTGTAAGGCTCGGGCGGACGAAAGGCACGGATTTCCGAAGCCGCCTGGCCGACCTTCTGCTTGTCGGCCCCAAAGATCTCGATATGGGTCTGATCCGGACAGTTGATCTTCAGGTCGTCGGCGATCGGGTAGACGACGTCGTGGCTGTAGCCCAGGTTCAGCACCAGATCCTTGCCCCTGACCTGGGCCCGATAGCCGACGCCGCTGATCTCCAGCTTGCGGGTGAAGCCCTGGCTCACGCCAATCACCAGATTGGCGATCCGCGCCCTGGCGGTGCCCCACATCTTGCGGGATCTCGGGGTGTCCCGGCGCGGCGCGACGGTCACCGTATCGGCCTCGTGGGTGATCGAGACGTCATCGGTGAAGGACGCCGAGAGCTCGCCCAGCTTGCCCTTGGCGACCACCGTGACCCCATCGACGCGGACGTCGACCCCGGCCGGCACGTTGACCGGGTATTTTCCAATTCGCGACATGGTCTCCGCCTTCCGATCAGAACACCTGGCACAGGACTTCGCCGCCCACGTTGGCCTCGCGCGCCTCGGCGTCCGACATAACGCCGCGCGGGGTCGACAGGATGGCGATCCCGAGCCCGTTGTAGACCCGGCTCAGGTCCTTGATTTTCGAGTACACGCGGCGGCCCGGCTTGGACACCCGGCTGATTTCGCGGATCACCGGATCGCCCTCGTAGTACTTAAGCTCGATTTTCAACTCGTCGATACCCGGCCGCAGGTTGTGCAGGCTGTAGTCTCGGATATAGCCTTCCCGCTTCAGCACGTCGAGCACGTTGGCCCGAAACTTCGAGGCCGGCGCGATGATGGTCGATTTGCGGGCCCGCTGGCCATTGCGGATGCGGGTCAGCATATCCCCCAGAGGATCACTCATGGACATACTCGGCGCTCCTTCACCAACTCGACTTCACCATGCCGGGGATCTGCCCGGTCGAGGCGAGCTCCCGCAGTGCCACACGGCTAAGCTTGAATTTGCGGTAATTGCCGCGCGGCCGGCCGGACACGTCGCAACGCAGGCGCACCCGCACCTTCGACGAGTTGCGCGGCACCTCGGCCAGTTTCAGGGTCGCGGCGAACCGTTCCTCGGCGGACAGGGCCGGATCGATCGCCCGCGCCTTGAGCTCCGCCCGCTTGGCGGCATGGCGCTTGACCAGGCGTTCCCGCTTCCTGTTCCGTTCGATGGCGCTTTTCTTGGCCATTTCCGTTCTCCGTCCCTATTTCGCGAACGGCATGTCGAAACCGGCCAGCAAGGCTTTCGCCTCGGCGTCGGTTTCCGCCGTGGTGCAGATGACGATGTCCATGCCGCGGATCATGTCGACCTTGTCGTAGTCGATCTCGGGAAACACGATCTGCTCCTTCAGGCCCATCGCGAAATTCCCGTTGCCGTCGAAGCTCTTGCCGCTCACGCCGCGAAAGTCGCGGACACGCGGCAGGGCGATGTTGACCAGACGGTCCAGGAACTCGTACATGCGGGTGCCGCGCAGGGTCACCTTGCAGCCGACCACCATGTTCTCGCGCAGCTTGAAGCTGGCGATCGAGCGCCGCGCCCGGGTGATGACCGGCTTCTGGCCGGAAATCCGGGTCATGTCGTCGACCGCGCCCTCGATCTTCTTGCGGTCCTGCGATGCCTCGCCGACCCCCATGTTGATGACGATCTTCTCCAGCCTCGGCACCTGCATCGGGTTCTGGTACTTGAACTCGTCGACCATTTGCTGGCGGACGACGTCCTGATAATGCTTGCGCAACCGTGCACTCATCTCGGCCATCCTCATCGGTCGATCACCTCGCCGGACCGCCGAGCGATCCGGACCTTGCGGCCGTCCTCCAGGACCTTGAAGCCGACCCGCGTGGGGCGGTCGTCGGACGGGTCCATGTGGGCCACGTTGGAAACGTGAATCGACGCCTCCTTCTCGACGATGCCGCCCTGACTGGTCTGGGTCGGGCGGGTGTGGCGCCTGACCACGTTCACGCCCTGCACGATCACCCGGTTTTCCTTCGGCAACACCTTCAGGATTTCCCCCTTCCTGCCCTTGTCGCGGCCGGTCAGGACGACGACCCGGTCGCCTTTCCGCAGTTTCGCAGCCATCACAGCACCTCCGGGGCGAGGGAAATGATCTTCATGTACTTCTTGGCGCGCAGCTCGCGGGTCACCGGGCCGAAGATGCGGGTGCCGATGGGCTCGCCCTGCTTGTTGATCAGCACCGCGGCGTTGCGGTCGAAACGGATGACCGAGCCGTCGGTGCGCCGAATGTCCTTGGCGGTGCGCACGATCACCGCGCGGTGGATGTCGCCCTTCTTGACGCGGCCCCTGGGGATCGCTTCCTTCACGGACACCACGATCACGTCGCCGACGCTCGCGAACCGCCGCTTGGCACCGCCCAGGACCTTGATGCACTGCACCCTGCGCGCGCCGGAGTTGTCGGCGACCTCCAGGTTCGTCTGCATCTGGATCATGGTTCTTGTTCCTTCTGTTCCTTAACGGGTCGGGGTCACGGACACGGCTTACGCATCCTCGGTGACCACCTCCCAACTCTTGCGCTTCGAGATCGGGCGGCACTCGCGGATGCGCACCATGTCGCCGGCCTTGAAGCGGTTGGTCTCGTCGTGCGCCGCGTACTTCTTGGACTTCTTGATGATCTTGGCGTAGAGCGGGTGCTTGAAGTGGCGCACCACGCTGACGATCACCGTCTTGTCCTGCTTGTCGCTGACCACGGTTCCCTGAAGAATGCGTTTCGGCATCAACGGCTCTCCTTACGACGCGGCCCGGGCCCGTTGGCCGAGAACGGTCTTGATGCGGGCGATGGCGCGGCGCACGTCGCGCACCCGGGCGGTATTCTCGAGCTGACCGCTGGCTTTCTGGAAGCGCAGATTGAACGCCTCCTTGCGCAGCTTCAGCAGCTCCTCCTTCAGTTCGTCGGGGGTCTTGGTCCTGAGATCGGCGGCAGACATCGTTCTAACCCTCCTCGCCCAGACGCGTGACCATCCGGGTCTTGATCGGCAGCTTGGCGGCCGCCAACTCGAACGCCCGCCTGGCCACGTCGTAGGACACCCCGTCGATCTCGAACATGATGCGACCCGGCTTGACCCGGCAGGCCCAATACTCGGGCGAACCCTTGCCCTTGCCCTGGCGCACCTCGGCCGGTTTCTGCGACACCGGGAGGTCCGGGAACACCCGGATCCACACCCGGCCGGCACGCCGCATGTGCCGGGTCATGGCCCGCCGGGCGGCCTCGATCTGGCGCGCAGTGATCCGCTCGGGCTGCGTCGCCTTGAGGCCGTAGGCCCCGAAATTGAGAGTGGTTCCGCCCTTGGCATTGCCATGGATGCGGCCCTTGTGGGCCTTGCGGAACTTGGTACGTTTCGGTGACAGCATGGTTTATCGCACCCGTTTTCCGTCGTTGTCCGAGCCGGCTCAGCGCTGCGGCTGCTGCTCGGCCGCCCGCTTGTCCTGCGCCATCGGGTCGTGCTCCAGAATTTCGCCCTTGAACACCCAGACCTTGACCCCGCAACTACCGTAGGTGGTGCGGGCGGTTCCGATCCCGTAGTCCACGTCGGCCCGCAGGGTGTGCAACGGCACCCGGCCCTCGCGGTACCATTCCATGCGCGCGATCTCGGCCCCGCCCAGGCGTCCCGCGCAGTTGATGCGGATGCCCTGGGCGCCCAGCCGCATGGCCGACTGCACGGCGCGCTTCATGGCGCGGCGGAACGACACCCGCCGCTCAAGCTGCTGGGCAATTCCCTCGGCGACCAGGGAAGCGTCGATTTCCGGCTTGCGGATCTCGACGATGTTCAAATGCACCTCGGAACCCGTCATGCGCGACAGATCGCGGCGCAGCTTCTCGATGTCGGCGCCCTTCTTGCCGATGATCACCCCCGGCCGCGCGGTGTGGATGGTCACCCGCGCCTTCCTGGCCGGCCGCTCGATGACGATCCGCGACACCCCCGCCTGCGCCACCTTTTTGCGCAGATACTTGCGAATCCGCAAGTCCTCGTGAAGCTGGCCGGCGAACTGCTCCTTGTTCGCGAACCAGCGCGAATCCCAGGTCCGGTTGATGCCGAGCCGCAGCCCGATCGGATTGACTTTCTGGCCCATTACGCCGTCTCCTCGCGCTCGCGCAGCACCACGGTCAGATTGCTCCACGGTTTCATGATCCGGCCAACCCGGCCGCGGGCGCGCGGCCGCCAGCGCTTCATCACCATCGCCCGGCCGACGCTGGCCTCGGCCACGTAGAGCCGATCGACGTCGAGCTGGTGGTTGTTTTCCGCGTTGGCGATCGCCGACTGAAGGACCTTCTTGACGTCGCGGGCGATGCGGCGGCGCGAGAAAGTCAACTCGGCGAGCGCGCTCTCGGCGCTCTTTCCGCGAATCGCGGCAGCCACCAGGTTCAGCTTCTGCGGGCTGCTGCGCAGCATCTTGGCGAACGCCTTCGCCTCGTTGTCGGACAGCGGTCGGGGGGCGGATTTCTTGCCCATGCCCTTACTTCCTCCTCGCTTTCTTGTCGACGCCGTGGCCGTGGTAGGTGCGGGTCGGCGAGAACTCGCCCAGCTTGTGGCCGATCATGTTCTCGGTCACCATGACCGGCACGAATTTCCGGCCGTTGTAGACGCCGAACGTGAGACCGACGAACTGCGGCAAAATCGTCGACCGACGCGACCAGGTCTTGATCACCTCGTTGCGCCCGGATTCCCGCGCCTTCTCGGCCTTTTTCAGGAGATAGCCGTCGACGAACGGTCCTTTCCATACGGAGCGAGCCACGATCGTCCTCCTCTACTTCTTCAGATGACGGCTGCGCATGATCATGCGGTCCGTCTGCTTGTTGTTGCGGGTCCGCTTGCCCTTGGTGGGCTTGCCCCACGGGGTTACCGGATGACGACCGCCGGAGGTCCGGCCCTCGCCGCCGCCGTGCGGGTGATCGACCGGGTTCATGGCGACGCCGCGCACCGACGGGCGGCGGCCCTTCCAGCGGTTGCGGCCGGCCTTGCCCAGCCGGGTATTCTGGTTGTCCGGATTGGACACCGCGCCGATGGTGGCCATGCACTCGGCGCGCACCATGCGCAGCTCGCCGGAGGTCAGCTTGATCTGGGCGTAACCCTGATCCTTGCCAACCAGCTGAACGAAGGTTCCGGCCGAGCGCGCGATCTGACCGCCCTTGCCGATCTTCATCTCCACGTTGTGGATGATGGTGCCAACCGGGATGTTTTGCATCGGCAGCGCGTTGCCCGGCTTGATGTCGGCCTTCGGACCACACACCACGGTGTCGCCCACCGCCAGGCGCTGCGGGGCCAGGATGTAGCGCTTCTCGCCGTCCTCGAAACGGATCAGGGCAATGAACGCGGTGCGGTTGGGATCGTACTCCAGCCGCTCGACCACCGCCGGCATGTCCAGCTTGTCGCGCCTGAAATCGACCATCCGGTAACGCCGCTTGGCGCCGCCGCCGCGCCACCGCACGGTGATTCGGCCGGTGTTGTTGCGGCCGCCCGACTTGCGCAGGCCCTCGGTGAGGGACTTTTCCGGCTTGCCCTTGTAGAGGTCCGAACGGTCGACCAGGACCAGATTCCGCTGTCCCGGCGTGGTCGGCTTGAAGGTTTTCAGCGCCATGATTCTCAGACCCCCGTCGTCACGTCGATGGTATGGCCCTCGGCCAGCGTCACGATCGCCTTCTTGACGTCGTTACGGCGCCCCCGGCGCCCCCGGAACACCTTCGTCTTGCCCTTGACGCGCAGGGTGTTGACCGCCGTCACCTCGACCTTGAACAGCGTCTCGACCGCCACCTTGATTTCCTTCTTGTTGGCATCCAGCGGCACCCGGAAAGCCACCTGGTTGTACTCCGAGATCATGGTCGCCTTCTCGGTGATCAGCGGCAGCCTGATCAGTTCGTAGATCCGCTCCGCGCTCGGCCGCACCTTGACGAACGAATACTTGCTCATGACAGCCGCTCCACCAGATTGGCCACCGCGTCCCTGGTCAGCACGAGGGTGTCGCGGCGCAGGATGTCGTAAACGTTGGCGCCCTGGCTCGGCAGCACGTCGATATTCGGCAGGTTGGCCGCGGCGCGCGCGAAATGGCCGTTGACCTCGGCGCCATCGACGATCAGCGCGTTGGCCCAGCCGAGACCGCCCAGTTGCGCGGCCAGCGCCTTGGTCTTCGGAGTCTCGACCTCGGTCGAGTCCAGAACCACCAGCTTGCCCTCCGCCTGCTTGGCGCTCAGCGCGCAACGCAGGGCCAGCTTGCGCACCTTCTTGGTCAAATCGTGCGCGTGATCGCGCACCACCGGCCCGAACGCGGTGCCGCCGCCCCGGAACTGCGGCGCCTTCTTGGAGCCCTGGCGGGCCCGCCCGGTGCCCTTCTGGCGGAACGGCTTGGCGGTGGTGCCGGCGATCTCGTGGCGCTGCTTGGTCTTGTGGTTGCCGCTCCGGCGGCGGGCCAGTTGCCAGTTGACCATGCGAGCCAGGATGTCGCGCCGCACCTCGACGCCGAACACGGACTCGTCGAGTTCGAGCTCGCCGACGCTCTTGTTGTCCAGGCTGATGACCTCGGTCTTCATGGTTGCCTATTCCTTTTCCTCGGGCGCCTCGGCGGGAGCGGCCTCGGCGGCCGCCTCCTCCGGCGCCGCGACGTCGGGCGACTTGAGGGCGGCCGGAGTCGGCAGATCGTCCGGCAGCTTGGCCTTCACCGCGTCCTGGACCAGCACCCAGCCATTCTTGGCGCCCGGCACCGCGCCGTGCACGAACAGCAGGCCGCGCGCGCCATCGCTGGAGACCACGTCCAGGTTCTGCACGGTGACCCGGCGGGCCCCCATGTGGCCGGCCATCTTCTTGCCCTTGAACACCCGACCCGGATCCTGGCACTGGCCGGTCGAGCCGTGCGCGCGGTGACTGATCGACACCCCGTGCGAGGCCCGCAAGCCGCCGAAGTTGTGCCGCTTCATGCCGCCGGCGAATCCCTTGCCGATACTGGTGCCGATGACGTCCACCTTCTGCCCGGTCACGAAATGCTCGGCCGACAACTCGGCCCCCACGTCGACCAGATTCTCCGGGGACACCCGGAACTCGGCCAGTTTCTTCTTCGGCTCCACCTTCGCCTTCGCGAAATGGCCGCGCATCGCCTTCGACAGCCGCTTCGGCTTGGCAACGCCAGCCCCGAGCTGCAGGGCGGTATAACCGTCCCGCGCGTCGGTGCGCTGGGCCACCACCTGGCAACCGTCCACCTTCAACACGGTGACCGGCACGTGGGTGCCATCCTCCCGGAATACCCGGGTCATGCCGACCTTCTGCGCAATGAGTCCGCTACGCATGGTTTCGGTCCCTTCCTCAGAGCTTGATTTCGACGTCGACGCCCGATGCCAGGTCGAGTTTCATCAGGGCGTCGACGGTCTGCGGCGTCGGATCGACGATGTCGAGCAGCCGCTTGTGGGTCCGGATTTCGAACTGCTCCCGCGATTTCTTGTCGATATGCGGCGAGCGAAGCACGGTGTAGCGCTCGATCCGCGTCGGCAGAGGAATCGGGCCGCGCACCTGGGCTCCGGTCCGGCGAGCGGTATTGACGATCTCAAGCGTCGACTGATCGAGCACGCGATGATCGAACGCCTTGAGCTTGATGCGTATGTTCTGATTGTCCATGGTGCGCCCGAAACGTCGGCCGGCCCCGTTCGGGCCCGCCCGATCGCTCCCTTCCCTATTCGATGATGTTAGCGACGACGCCGGCGCCGACGGTGCGGCCGCCCTCGCGGATCGCGAAGCGCAGGCCCTCGTCCATGGCGATCGGGCTGATCAGGTTCACCGTCATGGTG